>JBIPNF010000108.1:0-8139 GCA_044373885.1 Flavobacterium sp.
TAGTAAATACCTTCGGCGTACCTGTACAACTTACTCCCAAATTAGTAAATGTAGGAGTAACTGTTATTGTTGCCACTTCTGGAACTGTTCCGGTATTAATAGCAGTAAACGATGGAATGCTATTGCCTGAACCAACGGATACTAATCCAATACTCGTATTGCTATTAGTCCATGAATAAGCAGTTGTTCCAACTGTATTGTTTGTAGTAAATGGTACAGCCGATGTAGCAATTCCATTACATACAACTTGAGTAGCTGGTTGATTTAATTGATCCAATGGATTTACGGTAACTGCAAGTGGCGTAGTTGATGCACCGATACAACCATTTGCCGTAGCAGGAATAGACAATAAATAGGTTACCGTTATCGGTAATGAAGTGCTATTCGTTAGTACTTCATTTATTGTTCCTGAACCATTGGAAGCCAATTGAACAATACCTGCGACCGGATTTCTTACCCAAGTAATTGTTCCAAGCGACGCACTTAAAGGGGTATAATTAAATACTGCACCTGAACAAATAGCTGCTGGATTAGTTATAGAAGTTAAACTTGGTGCTGAATTCACAATTACAACAACCGTTTGAGTATTCGTACAACCTTGAATTGATGTTGCTGTAATTTGATATAAAACCGAAACAGCATTAGGAGTTGTATTTATTAAAATTTCATTAATTGAATTACTTCCTGATGCGGCAAGATTTGAAATCCCACTTTGCGCGGCTCTTGTCCATGCAAATGTAGTTCCAGCTGTTGCCGATGTAGGAACATAATTAAATTGCGAGTTGCTACAAATTGCTGAAGGACTCAATGAACTTGACAAAGACGGTTGTGGATTAATTGTAATCGGGAAAGCCGAAGAAACAGAACCTAATCCACAAGAATTACTCCCTGAAACACTTAAATTACCAGAAACCTCATTCAATCCAAAAGAAATTGTAATTGAATTCGATGCCGTTGGAATTGAACTTCCATTTGGTAAAGTCCAAATATAACTTGTAGCATTTGGAATTGCAGTTGCAGTGTAAACAATATTGTTGGTACCCGCACAAACTGATTGAGGTCCAACAACTGAACTTCCAGTTGGTATCGTATTTATTACAATTGGTAATGTTGCAATTATACTTCCACAACCATTTATTCCTGTTACCGCTACATTTCCAGAAGAAGCGGTTAAAGAATAAAGTACTTGAATTGTATTTGTATTTTGCCCAGATTGAATTGAAGCTCCATTTGGAACGCTCCATGTGTAATTCTGAACATTGGTATTAGCCGGAATACTATACGTAGCAATTGTCCCCTGACAAATAGTTGTTGGTGAATTAGACGTTATTGTGCCCAAACTTGGAATAGAACAATTTACGGTTAAGGTAACCGAATCTGAAACCGTACTTGTACTACAAGCTCCAATTCCATTAGCGGTCAAAGTTAAAATATCCGATGTACAACTGTTGCTTAACGATTGGTATAAAACGGGCGTTCCGACTGTAAATATTCCAACACCAGATGAAGTCCAGTTTTGAGAACTTGCATTCGTTACACTTGACCCATTTATTGCAAAAGGTGCAATTGGTTGCCCGGTAATATAGCATACAGAACCATTAGTCCCTGCTTCAACTGATGGCAAAGGTTGGATTGTGATTACTAAATCATCATAAATTGCCGTAGTTTGTGGACAACCTGTATTTGGAGTTACATACAAACGAACAACTGTTGTTTGAACTGTAGTTAATCCTGAAATACCAGATATAAAAGTTGGATTCAAAGGATTAACAAGGTTTGGAGAAATACTTCCAGGTCCACTATAAATACTCCAATTGAAAGATTGATAATTTGAGGCAACTCCATTTAAAGAAATTTGTGGAGTACTCATACACATTTGAACATCTGTAGTTGAAACAGCTGGTTTTTTTACAATATCTAAAACAATTTGACTTGAAGCATTCGGGCAATTTGAATTTCCAGAACCTGTCAAAGTCAAATAAACTCGACCTAAATTAATATCATCTGTACTTGGAGTATAAATAGGATTCAAAATTGAAGTACTATTAAATGACCCAGAAATATAGGTTGCACTTGAAGTTCCATTACTATTTTGAGAACTTGTCCATACTAACGTAGTTGCATTTGATTGAGACGCTTCGGCTAATGTAAAGCTTGTGCCTTCGCAAATGGTCGCATCAGAACCAGCAACTAATGTTGCACTTTTAGAAATTGTGATTTTTATTACATCCGAAACCAAAGAACTGCAAAGTGTACTATTGGCTCTAACGGTCAAATATACATAACCCAAATTGATATCATCTTGGCTTGGAGTATAAGTTGGATTAATAATAGTTGTGCTCGAGAAGGTACCTCCAACATAAGTTCCACTAGAAGTTCCATTACTATTTTGCGAACTAAACCAAAGTACTGTTGCATTATTGGCAACTGTTGCTGTTCCTAAAGTATAATTTGTATTTTGACAAATAGTAGCGTCAGGCCCTGCATTAACTGTAGGTTGTGAAGAAATAGTTACCGTCATAGTTTGGGTAACTAATCCCGCGCAAGGCAATAAATTAGTAGCTTGTAATGCAAACGTTATAACACCCGTTTCGTTTGCTCCAGGATAATATTTTGGATTTAAAGTATTTATTGTGGCTGGGTCAATTGTTCCTGTTCCATTTTCTGACCAAGAATAAGTAGTGTAATTTTGAACTGAAGCACCATTATTAAACGTGATAATTTCTCCCTGGCAAGCTGTAATATTAGCACCTGCATTTACAATTGCTTTAGGTCTTAAATTAACTTTGATAACCGTAACAGCTGCTACAGAACATCCTGATTGCGGAAGTGCAGTTAATGTTAAAAGTGCAAAACCATTCGCAACTTCATTTGCTGAAGGTGTAAAAATCGGGGTTTCTGTAGTAGCATTTGTCAATACACCTGGAGTTCCTGAAACTCCCGTTGTATTGGTCCATAAAATACTATTTCCATTATTCACAGTAACCAAATCAGGCATTGTAAAGGTTTCCCCACACATGGTGATTTCATTTGAAGTCACTACAACTGTTGGATTTTGATGAATTGTAACCACCATTGCATCTGTTACAGCAACTTGTGGACAAATCGAATTTGGCAATGCAGACATCGTTAAAGTTACACTTGAAGTATCATTTGAACCAAAAATATAAACTGGATTAATTCCACCATTTGAATTGGTATAATCCCAAGTTCCATTTCCTGAAGAGCTCCAAGAAACGGTATAACTAGAATTATAATTGCTTACTGTTGCTCCATTTAATAATACAGAACTACTGTCTTGACACGCTAATAAATCGATTCCAGCATTTACTTTTGGTTTTGCATATAAGGTCAATTGCATGGTATCTGCAACCGCGCTACATCCGTTCGTAGTCGTGGCATTCAAATTTATTGTGACTACTTTTACTCCTGTAGAAGTAGTATAATCACTTGCGCTTGGAACATATAATGGCGCTAGCGGATTGGCAGTTTGCTGAATTATTCCACCACCCGTTGTGGTCCAGGTATAACTATTGGCATTTGAAACCGTTCCATTCAATTGGTATGAAGCGGTTCCTTCGCATAAAGTGCCGTCAGTTCCTGCATTAACTACTGGAATTGGATTGATTTGAATGGTCAAGAAATCTGCAACTACAACTGGACAAATTCCTGTTCCAACCGCTGTTAATGTTACCGTAACTGTTCCTGTTGCTCCTGCATTTGGAACAATGACTGGAGATAACGTATTTTCTGTACCTGCCTGAATTGTTGCCGCTCCAGAAACACTCCAAGAATAAAGTGTTGAATTTTGAACACTTGCACCCGAAACTGTATATGTTCCTGATTGACAAATGGTACCATTAGTTCCTGCTTCTACAATTGGTTTTGCAATAATATCCAATAGTAAAGTACTTACGTGACTCGGACAAACCCCATTAGGAGAAGTTGCAGTCAAGGAAAGTGTTACTAATCCTGTTTGACCAGTTGCAGGCGTATAAATTGTCGCAACAGTATTATTTGGTGTAAATGAACCCAATCCATTTGAAGAAGTCCATTGCAATGTGTTGTAATTTATTGCTGAAGCATCTGTATTTGTAAGTACTAAAGTTGCGCCTTCGCAAATGGTTTTCGAGCCTGGAATAGTTGCAAATGGTTGCGGAATTATAGTAATTGTTTTTGTAGCAATTGCATTAATTCCACAAGCAGCATATCCAGTTGCTGTAAGTGTTAATGTTACCGTTCCAGTTTGACCAATCGCAGGAACATAAGTAGGAGTTAAAGAATTAATTGTACTCAAACTCAATGCACCTGGTCCTGTTGCAGTCCAAGTTAATGTTGTATAATTTTGTGCCGAAGCCTCCCCTACTGATAGAGTATAACTTGAACCTTGACAAATAGAAGCATTTGTTCCAGCATTAGCAATTGGTTTTTTCAGAATTGTAATAACAGTTGTATCGGTAACTTCTGGGCAATTTGAATCGCTAATTGCGTGTAATGTTAATGTTACAGTTCCGTTTATACCATCAGAATTACTTGGAACATAATTCGTATTTAAAGCATTTACAGCACTAAAAGTTCCCGTTCCCGAAGAAGTCCAATTTACGCTAACTGAATTTGATGCGTTACCCGATAAACTCACCGAGGCACCTTCACAAATTGGAGCGTATGTTCCTGCGTCTACAATTTGGTTTGGCGTCAAATTCAATATAATAAAGTCTGAAACTGGAACGGCACAAGGTACAACTGCCTGAGCTGTTACTGTTAACACTATTGGTAAACCTGCACTTAATTCTGTTGCACTTGGTGTATACGTTGGATTTAAACTTGATGCATTACTAAAAGTCCCTGGTGCTCCACTATTAGATGTCCAAATAATTGTACCTAAATTTTGACCCGTAACTCCTGTAATTTGATACGGTTCAGTGGAACAATTTGATCTGTTTTCAAGACTAGCATCAATAGTTGGTTGTTGTTGAATCGTAACTACTTTGGTTGCAGCAACAGAAGCACAAGGTGCATTTCCTAAAGCGGTAACTTGAATCGTGAAAGAAGTTATGTCGTTTGAACCCGGAGTATATTGGGTAACCAATTGATTGGCATTACCAAATAATCCATTTGAAGTTCCAACTGTTGACCACAATACTGATGAATTATTTGTGGCTGTAGCCGATGCCGTAAACACAGCGCCTTGACAAATTGTATCTGTTGGTGTCGTAACTACTGTTGGTGCTTTAGTTATATTAATTGTGATTTCTTTGAAATCAGTCAAATTACAATTCACATCGCTTGAAGCCGTTAATCTTAAAGTTACAAAGCCATTGGCAATGTCCGCAGCATTGAAAGTATAAACTGGGTTTAGGATTGTTGAATTACTAAAAGTTCCTGTTCCAACAGGATTTACTCGCGTCCATAAAATAGAACTAGCAAATTGAGTTGTGTTCCCTGATAAATTATAGGTCAATTGAGAACTACAAACTGTGTCTGTAGTTGTGGTCATTGCAACAATTGGTTTTTCAACAACCGTAATTGTGAAATCTTGAGTTACTGTATTGGTGCACGGTGCTAAACTCTCAACACTAATTCTGATGACAACTGTTCCGCTATCTGAATCAGGAATATAGGTTGGTGTTGCTGTATTTGCTCCTGTTAATGAACCCGTTCCATTTACAATTGTCCATGAAATTGAAGCAGGATTAAAATCTGTAAAGTTTGCAGATAACGGTTTGTTTAGACCTTCACAGAAAAACCCATCATTGGTGAAAGCAATTGTAGCTTGTTTTGAAATATTAATTTTTAAGGTTTTAATAATCGGAGAGGCACAAGGCGCAATTGGATTTACCGTTAATGTTAAATACACAAATCCAGTCGCAATATCTGCCGCCGTTGGAGAATAGGTTGGAGTCCAAGTTGAAGCACCTGTTAAACTTGCCATATTTGGAGTCGTCCATTGGTACGATTGAATCGAAGTAGGATTAACCAAAGTCACAAAAGTTGAAGGTACTGTAAAAGACGTTTGTGTTTCACAAATGGTAACTTCCGTTGGAGTTACGGTAACAATTGGGTTTTTAATAATTGTATGCGTAACCGTATTAGTAACTGTTCCAAAACAAGGTGCTATGGCATCTCCTATAATGGTTAATAATACTTGACCACTTGCAATTTCATTTGCTCCCGGAGTATATTCGGTAATTGTATTTAAGTTTGAAGTTGTAAATATTCCATCACCGCCATTATTGTCCCAATGCAAATTAGTTACATTACTTGATAAAGCATCAGATGTTGTAATGATATTGCCTTCACAAATAGTTTGTGAAATCCCTGCAAAAACACTTGGTTTTTTCTGAATTGTAATAGTAACTGTTTCTGAAACTGGCACGCCACAAGGGGCTACAGGCTGCGCGGTAATTGTCAAAACAATTTGATTATTGATAATATCCTGTGCGCTCGGAGTTACAATTGGATTTAAAATAGTGTTATTTGAAATGGTTGTTCCTGTTGTAGAAGTCCAAACAAAGCTCGATTGAAATTGAACTGTTGTTCCAAGAACCGTTACGTTGGTGGCATCTTGACAAATTGGTAACTGATTGGAAACCGTAATTGATGGTGAATTAACGATATTTAAAAGTACTGTCGTAACCGATGGCGTTGCACATGGCGCTATAGCATTTGCGGTAAGCGTTAAAGTAATTGGTGAATTCAAAACATCAAAATTACTTGGAGTATAAATTGGATCCAATACATTTGTGTAATCAAAAGTCCCAGTTCCAGAAGTTGACCATACCAAATTGCTAACGGTGCTTAATGTAGCCGTTGCAGTAGTAATATGAAATGGCGTATCACAGGCAAATAATGTTGGTCCTGCATTGGCAACTGGTAATTTTTGGAAATTCAGCACAAATGAATTTGAAACCGGAATAACACACGGAGCAATTGAATTTACTGTAATTGTTAATGTCACAAAACCAACCGCTAAATCATCTGTAGACGGATTGTAAATTGGATTTAAAGAATCTCCCGAAGGCGAAAAAGTTCCCGTTCCGCTTGACTCCCAAACTTCCGAATTGGCACTATAATCTGTTACAGAAGTTCCGCCAATGGCGTATGTATTTTGGGTTAAACAAATAGTATCATTTGCTCTGATTGTAATTACAGGTACTCTTTGTAAATTCAATCGGATAACATCTGTGGCAACTCCCGTACATGGTGAAATTGTATTTGCAGTTAAAGTTAAATTTACAAAACCTAAAGTATAATCTAAAGCAGAAGGCGTGTAATTTGCTACTAATGTAGTTGCATTTGTAAACGTTCCAGAACCTGAAGTTGACCAAGTTACATTAGAATAATTAGTCGCACTTGCTCCATTAGTCACATAAAATGAGCCTTCGCAAATAGTTGCAGCAACTGGACCTGCATCCGCTGTTGGTTTAGTTATAAAATGTAACGTAATTGTATTTGATGAAGATGAATTACAGTTCAACGGATTTCTTGAAGCTGTTAATGTCAAGGTAACTGTTCCTAAAGTATAATCACTTGCAGATGGAAAATACGTAGGTGTAATTGAAGTTGTATTAGGTGCAAAAGTTCCAGACCCAGAAGAACTCCAAGATAAGGTATCATAGTTTGTTGGAACTACACCAGAAACTATATAAAATGGATCTCCCACACACAAATCAACATCTGGATTGATTACAGTTATGACTGGTATTTTGTTTATTGTTAATGTCATTTGATCCACCGCATTGGCATTGCAAGGGAAATTTTTGGTTGCAACCAATGTCAATGTAACAGAGCCGTTGTTGTTGTCACTTGGTCCTGGAGTATAAATTGGAGATATTGTTGAACCACCAGTAAATGTTCCATCACCATTTGTACTCCATTGCACTCCAACATTATTAGATGCTCCAGCCGTTGTAATATGATAGGTAGCTCCCTCGCAAATTTGGGCGTCTAAACCTGCGTCTGCGGTTGCTCTTGGAATAATGGTAATAGTAGTATCGGAATTGGCTGAAACGGTACATGGCGCAATTGCACTTGCAGTTAAAGTCAAATAAATTGTTCCCGATTCACTAAGTTGAGAAGTATAGGTTGGATTTGTGGTATTTGTATTAATAAAAGCTCCCGTTCCACCATTTCTAACCC
>JBIPNF010000109.1:0-8064 GCA_044373885.1 Flavobacterium sp.
CGTCAGTCCCATTATAGAACTAACAAAGTATTTATTTTATTGACTGACACAACTACTCTTCTCTGGCAATCGTAACTAAAAATCCCAATTCTTTAAGAACCAATCGGATTTTATTTTTCTCTACCTGAGACACCACTCCTTCTTTTCCCTGAAAAGGTCCGTTAGTAATGGTGAGGCTGTCGCCAGGCTTTATCCCTTTCACTTCTACCGAACTTAATATTCCTTTTAAACTGTCTTTTAACAAAGCAATTTCATGATCCTGAATTATCGCCGGTTTTCCTAACCAATACAAATAACGAACAATCCCGTGAACTTCAAAAACGGTATTGCGGTCTTTTTCCGCTAAATTTACAAACACATAAGAGCTTATGAGCGGCGATTCTACCTTCTTTTTCCTATCAGACCACTGCTTCATTTGAGTTACCATTGGACAATATACAGTGATACCTAAATTAGACAACTGTTCTGTTACCTTCTTCTCATTCTTTGGGCGAGTATATAGTGCAAACCAAGGCATCCTTTATTTGTATTGTCGGAAAGCGTTAACCGAAAATCCGATACTTATTTTTATAAAAACTAGATTCATTTATTACTTGTCTTAAAATGAAACATTATTGAAAATTATTCCCTACAACATCGTCATCTTCATATATCACCAGACCAGACCCTTCGCCTAGATGGGTTGTGAAAAACTGGACTTTACGATTTATCTTTTTTTCAATTTTAATCGCTAATTGTTCTATATAATCGATATTCAAATTATTACCCAAAATGATTACTTCAATCACACCGCTATCGATGCCCTTAGCATAATCTCCAATGACAACTATTTTTTTCACAGCACCCATGCGTTCTAAAACCATAGTTACAAGAGAATCAAATCCAATGTGTTGGAAGATAATTTTTTTAAGGGATTTAAAAAGAGGATGATTGGTGTTTGCCTTGTAAGAAATTCTGTTCTGATCCGCTACTTTTTGCAAGTAACCTGCTTCTTCTAGATTATTCAGTTCTTTACGAATAGCATTAGTAGACTCATGCATCTCTTGAGACAACCCTCGTAAATAGCCGTCGTTGGCAGAGTTTATAAAAAACTTAACCAAAATTCGCAAACGGGTTTTAGATGTAATAAGTGTTTCTAACATATATAAATAAAAAAATGAGTACCAAAAGTACTCATTTTTTTTAATAAACACAATTTTTTGTAAAAAACAGTGTTGAAATATGTAAAACCGCTCGAAAGCGTTTAGTATGTTAGAATTTTAAAACCAATTCCACAGAGTGTTGGATATGATTGTTTAAAAGTGTGTTTTGGTCAAAACCATATTTTCCTACCGTTTGAAGTCTAAGACCTAAATTAGGTTGGAACCAAAAATTCAATCCTAAACCGAAATTTCCAGTTTGATTTGTAACATCATCAGCAGAATTAATACCTAATCCTAAAACAACATACGAATCAATTTTAGATTGTGAAACGATATAATCATCAAAAAAGAATTTACCATTAACATCTAATCCATAATAATTAACATCTTCAGCAATAGTTGTTCCATTCTGTAATTTTTTAGATGAAATAACATTCATTGCAATAGTTGATGAAACAGACAATTTTTCAGAAAAACTTCTTTCAAGACTTAACATAGAAAGTGCAGGAATAAAATTCCATTGTTTTGAAGAATTTAAAAACTGATTGTTCATTGTGCTTGTATTATCAATGAAATTTACACCTAGACCTATAGTCCATTTAGAATCTTGAGTAGCTGTATTTTCTTGACTAAAACCAGCAAAAGCAGTAAATAATAAAAATAAAATAAATAAATTTTTCATAGTAATTAACGATTTAAGTTATGCAAATATATAATAATAATTTAAATATGCTAAAAAAAACCAAAAATTTGGTTGTATTCAAATTACGAATTAAAAGCAAAATGAAAGTCAATAGATTTGATTATATGTTAAAAAAACACTTATATATGGCAAAAAATACCATTTTCTAAAAAAGCTTAAAAAAAATAGACAAACCTTAAATCAGCGATATACATATTCTGTACTATTTTTAATAACGATTACTAATTAAAAATATAAATTAGAAGAATTGAAAAAAAAATTAGTTATTTGTAACTAAAATTAATCGTATGACACCCTTCGCTATTATCACCTTAATGATTGTTTATTTTGGAATCTTGTTCTTGATTTCTCATTTTGTGAGTAAAAACAATACTGGAAATGAAGCTTTTTTTAAAGCCAATAAAAACGCCAAGTGGTATTTAGTAGCTTTTGGAATGATTGGAACCGCGCTCTCTGGTGTTACTTTTATTTCTGTACCTGGCGAAGTGGGAAATCCTGAAAATCAATTCAAATATTTTCAATTTGTATTAGGAAATGCCATTGGATTTATAATCATTGCGAAAATACTGCTTCCTTTATATTATAGAATGAATTTGACTTCCATTTATAGTTATATCGAGCAACGCCTTGGAAATATCAGTTATAAAACAGCGGCTTCCATATTTTTAATAAGTAGAACCATTGGATCGTCTTTTCGATTGTACCTAGTCGTTATCGTTTTGCAGCGATATGTATTTGATTTTTATCATATTCCATTTGCAGCAACAGTGCTAATTTCTTTGTTATTAATCTTTGCCTACACCTATCGCGGGGGATTAAAAACAATAATTATTACCGATACCTTACAAACTGTTTTCTTAGTTTCCTCTGTTTTCCTAACGATATATTTTATTTGTAGCAGCCTAAACCTAAGTGTTTTTGAGGCCTTTGAAGAAGTGAAAAACAGCAATTATTCGAAAATATTTTTCTTTGATGATTATATGAAAGGGACTTATTTCGTGAAACAAATTTTAGGCGGAATATTTGTAACCATAGCAATGGTAGGACTTGACCAAGATCTAATGCAAAAGAATTTGAGTTGCGCAACTATTGGCGAAGCACAAAAAAACATGTTCACCTTCACTGGGATTTTTGTGGTTATCAATATTTTCTTTTTGAGTGTGGGGGCGCTTCTCTATATTTATGCCGATAAAAACGGTATTTCAGTTCCTACAGATTTCATTACTGGAAAGCCAAGAACGGATTTGTTATTTCCAGAAATTGCTTTTAATCATTTGACTTTAATTCCTGCAATTGTATTTCTTTTGGGCTTAACAGCCGCTACATTTGCCACTACCGATTCTGCATTAACGGCCTTAACGACTTCTTTTTGCGTGGATTTTCTTGGTATGGACAAAATTGAAAATGCCGCTAAAGCCAATATGGTGCGGACAAGACATTTCGTTCATATAGGATTTTCGCTTTTAATGTTTTTGGTGATTGTGCTTTTTAATGCCATAAATGATGCTTCGGTGGTGAGTATGATTTTTAAGATTGCGTCCTATACTTATGGTCCACTTTTAGGATTGTTTTGTTTTGGATTGTTTATGAAAACAAAAACCGTTCACGACAAATTGGTTCCTTTTATTTGTTTGCTTTCGCCTGCAATTTGCTTTTTGATAAGTTACAATTCAGCCGCTTTATTGGGAGATTATGTAATTGATAATGAACTTATAATCATTAATGGTCTTATTACTTTTATTGGATTGCTGTTGATTAGCAAACCCGCTACTTCTGAAACGCGGTTCTGATTATCAACCACTTCTTAAACCGCCCTTTACTTGTAGGTTGAGAAAATACTTAATACATGAAGATATGATAATAAATGTTATTTTAATATAAAATTACATAAACTCCACTTGCAGCTGTTCCCCTCTACAAATCGAAGATTCAACGATTCAAAAATAAAATATTAACTAGAGTTAAAGAGGGGCTAGGGGTGTGTTTTATTAAAACAAATCAACAAATCAACAAATCAACAATTTCCCCCACCCTCAGCATTACCGCAAGAAAAAAACGAAGAAAAGAACGGCAGTAACCCTGATAGCCGAGGTGTCACGACGAGCTACTTGACCCGAGACGCAGCCGAACGGAGCGAAGCTAATTGCGGAGAGATTTACGAAGTAGTTTTCAGGCGAAGACGGTAAAGACTTGATCTTTTTTGTTGCTTTTTACCATCAAGTGCAAAAAGTAAAGAATAAAAAAAATGTAAGTTATAGGTTGAAAAAGTTGAATCGTTAATTCAACACACAATAGTAAAACCTAATTAAACCTACACCCTACAACTTATTACCATCAATAGAAAAAACTAATATTGATTGGTTGTTAACAAAACCAAGGTACAAGCAATTTCTACTTTAATATTATTCAATTTCAACAATTGATAGAATTCTGGGTTTTCTGTTCCTGGATTAAAAATGACCCGTTTTGGCTTAGCCTCGACTATATAATTGTAATAATCTCTTTGTCTAGCTGGGTTCAAATACAGCGAAACCGTGTTGACTTGAGATAAAGGAATGGCTTTTGTATAAATTTTCACACCCGCAACTTCGCCTGTGTTTTGCCCAATTGCCAATACGGTATGCCCTTTTTCGACGAGCATTGTGATTGCTTTAAAAGAATACCTGTCTGATTTTGTTGATGCTCCGAGTACTACCGTTTTTTTACTTTTCATTTTGCTACTTGTATTTGAGACAAAAGTAGTGAAAAATAGTAACGATTATGACTATTTATAAGCCCAATCGTTTTGGAAGGTGTATCCAATTAATAAAAACCAAATTTCTGATTATTGAACAAATTTTAAAAAATATTCTAAATCAAGTAAAATCAAAATGCGGACACTAAAACCTATATTCACAAGAAGTAATTTATGAAAATTCGTGGAATTCGCCACTTTTTTCATTTTGAAATTATTTAGCATCAACAACATCTTTAGGGAAATTTAGATTATTATACGTATTTTTATAAAAATTACCAATCATGAAAATTTTACTCACTGGCGCCAATGGATATGTTGGAAAACGGTTGTTACCAGAATTACTTCGACTTAATCACGAAGTTATTTGTTGCGTTCGTGATAAAAACAGACTTGGACTAGATGCTGCCACACGTTCAAAAATTACCGTTTGGGAAATTGATTTTTTGGACGATCCTAATTACGACTCTATTCCAAAAGACATTGATGTTGCTTTCTATTTAATTCATTCCATGACCGCTTCAACTTCTGAATTTGATGTCTTGGAAGCCAATTCTGCCTTGCATTTTAATGGCTATATGAATGAAATCGGAGTACAACAAGTAGTGTATTTGAGTGGAATTATTAACGATTCCCATTTATCAAAACATTTGCAGTCCCGCAGTGATGTAGAAGATATTTTATACAAAGGAAATTTTCATTTAACTGTTTTACGGGCTGGAATTATTGTGGGTTCCGGCAGTTCGTCCTTTGAAATTATTCGGGATTTATGTGAAAAACTTCCGGTAATGATTACGCCTAAATGGGTTTTAACGAAATCGCAACCCATTGCTATTCGGGACGTAATGAAATATTTGATAGGGGTTATGCACCGAGAGGAATGCTATAATAATTCTTTTGACATTGGCGGTCCAAATATCATTACCTACAAGCAAATGATGTTGTTGTATGCCAAAACACGTAAAATCAAATTATGGATTTATGT
Organism: Flavobacterium sp.; assembly: GCA_044373885.1. Taxonomy (GTDB): domain Bacteria; phylum Bacteroidota; class Bacteroidia; order Flavobacteriales; family Flavobacteriaceae; genus Flavobacterium. Next base: position 5,565 of record JBIPNF010000109.1, read on the forward strand.
GATGCCTGTAATGACTCCGAGATTTTCATCGTATTGGTTGTATTTCGTGACTTCAACTTCTTATAAACTGGCAACAAACTTGGTTGAAAGCATGAAAATGGAAGTAGTTTGCCGCGACAATCGACTTCAGAAAATATTAAAAATAAAACCCATTTCCTATGTAGATGCTATAAAATTGGCTTTCATAAAAATAGAGCAAAATCTAGTTATATCTAGCTGGAAAGACAGTTTGTCGAGCAGTAGAAAATCAGGAGATTTAAACGGATACATTCAGGTGCCAACTTTTGGATGTTTGAAAGATAGTAAAAGCATGAAGATTGAAAACACAGAACAAATTTTGGACAACATCTTTTCAATTGGAGGTCAAAAAGGGTATTATTATGGAAATTGGCTCTGGCGTTTGAGGGGAAATGTAGACAAACTTTTTGGTGGCGTGGGATTGCGACGCGGAAGAACGAACCCACTTGTATTGCACTCGGGAGATTCATTAGATTTTTGGCGCGTTTTGTTGGCCAACAGAGAAGAAAAAAGATTGTTGCTTTTTGCAGAAATGAAATTACCTGGCGAGGCGTGGTTAGAATTTAGGATTGATGAAAATAACGTTTTACACCAAATTGCCACTTTTCGCCCTCGGGGTTTAATGGGGAGATTATATTGGTATAGCATTGTTCCGTTCCATTATTTCATTTTTGGAGGAATGATTCGAAATATTGCAAAATCGAAATAATAGCCTAAACAATACCAGCAAAAATAATTTGCGAATTTGCGGTGTAATCATTTAGTAGCACCCCCAAACTAAAATCCTTTTTATCAGTTTAATATGTGGCAAAAAAACTTCCCCTTTTTACAATAACTAAATAAATTAAAAAAAATAATTTGCGAATTTGCGGTGTAATCATTTAGTAGTACAACCCAAACTAAAATCCTTTTTATAAGTTTAATATGTGGCAAAAAAACTTCCCCTTTTTATAATAACCAAATAAATTAAAAAAATAATTTGCGAATTTGCGGTATAATCATTTAGTAGTACCCCCCAAACTAAAATCCTTTTCATCAGTTTAATATGTGGCAAAAAAAATTCCCCTTTTTATAATAACCAAATAAATTAAAAAAATAATTTGCGAATTTGCGGCGTAATCATTTAGTAGTACCACCCAAACTAATTTTTTTTTAAACCTATTCAGCTTGTGGCAAGAAAATTTCTGCCATCATACAACGAGCACTTCCGCCGCCACAAGCTTCAATGGTATCAAGGCTTGAACTCAAAATAGTCACGTGTTCTTCTAATTGCGCAATTTGTTTTTTAGTAAGGCTTTTATGGGCCGAAGAACTCATTACCAAATAGCGTCTGTCATTTGCTCCTTTTACTTCAAGCATGTTTCCAGCAAAATTATTGACTTGGTCTTCGGTGATTAAAATCACTTCTTTTTCATCACCCTTTAGGCTATCCAAAACCATTTTACGCTCTTTTTTATCATCGATTGAATCGGCACAAATTACAGCGTAGGTTTCCCCCAAACACATCATTACATTGGTGTGATAAATTAGTTTACGTTCTCCATTTACGGTTTGAAAGGCTTCAAAAATTATTGGATTTAAATCGAAATCTTCACAAAATTCAATGAATAACTCTTCGTCTGCTCTTGGAGATAAAGCACAATAGGCTTTTCCATTGGCCCTGTCAAGCACAATGCTTCCAGTGCCTTCAAGGAAATAACCGTCTTCTTCCGCAGCAGTATAATCGACAATATTTTCAATGAAAAATCCTTTTTCTTCTAAAATATCTAATAATTCTTCCCGACGTTCTTGGCGACGGTTTTCAGCAAACATTGGATACAAAGCCACATCTCCATTTTCGTGAAATGAGATCCAATTGTTTGGGAAAATACTATCAGGAGTATTGGGTTCTATAGTATCGTCAACCACTATGACGTCAACTCCAACCGCTCTCAATTTGACTACAAAAGCGTCGAATTCTTGTTGAGCTTTTGTATTTACCGTTGCGGGTAATAAGTCGTCAATCACTTTTTGGTAGTAATTGTTAACCGCAGTTTGCTCGTTCATTCGAAACGCTACTGGGCGAATCATTAAAATGGAATTGGTCGTTTGGTTCATGTTTTTAGTTATAGGTTATTTTTAAGTTGTATGTTATAGGTTGTAAGTTATAGGTTACGATTTGTTGTAAGTTAATGTATTTTGGTTAATTATTATAGTTACTGTATACTAAATGTTATATGTATAAGGTTGAATCGAAATTGTGTTTCTAAACATAGCATATTAATCCTTTTATTATTATTATTTTGAATAACATACAACCCACAACCTTTTTATCCATAATCCAGCTAAAACATACAACCCACAACTTACAACTTACAACTTACAACTTACAACTAATATTTAATAAAATTATGTTTTCCAATTCTCTTCTACATATTTAATAAAACTATAAATTTTAGCACTCAATTCGTTGTATTTAGCGATAAATTCAGTCTTGTTTTCA
>JBIPNF010000110.1:0-8050 GCA_044373885.1 Flavobacterium sp.
GTGCTAATAGAGATTTACAAAATAAAGGTGATGTAATTTTTTCAATAATGGGGAGCTATCCGGTTGCTTTGTCATCTTTTGTTTGTGCTGAAGAAGTAAAAATTAATATTGATAATTTTAAATCTTATCTAATTGAAAGAAAGACTTGGGATAAGGAAAATGAAGGAATAAATTACTATCTTGGAGCATTAGAAAATTACTCAGGAAATAAAAATATGTATGAAATAACAAATATTTTAATTTCATATTTTTCATCAAAAGCTGGGTGGCCCCAGGGTGGCCAGTGTGGATGTTGTGGTAATTATTCTGGTGGTTGTTTTTATTGGAACGCCGCATGTTTAGCACATGATATGGCGTGCCAAAGATGTCAACATTCTTGGTGCTTCAGTGGTTGTGTGGCAAGCAGCTGTAAAGGTAATACAATTGCATGGTATTGGTGGATTTAACAAAAGAAAAAACAATGAAAACAAAATTATTTTTTGCAGGAGCTTTTTATTTAATGAGTCTATTAAACATTATAGATTGGTATGTATTCTGGTATCAAAATGAAAATTTAGCCCTTAAAAGTTTTAAATTATTAAAAATAAAATATTTAGATAGATTCCCTAGAATAATAAGACCTTTATTTGAGTATAACCCTCAGCCCATTGCAATTATTCTTATTTTCTTGTTAAGTTTTTCGGCTTATGTATTTTTTAATGAAAAAAGAACTATTTATAAATTACTAGGTATTACATCATGTATTTTTGTATTACAATTTATATTTTCAATAATGTAAATTAATCAGTAAATATTTCGATATTAAAAAAGGAAGCATTTTTTGCTTCCTTTTTTAATAAATTTTAGTGAATTAATTAAAATCTAAATTATTTATGAAATTGTTTATTCAGTATATAAAGTATTGAATAAAATGCCATCATTATCTACTATTATGCGTCATCCAAAAAAATAAAATTCTTTTTCAAAGCATACAAAACAACGCCAATAAAATTCTTTGATTGGGTTTTTTCCATGATATGTTTACGATGTTTTTCAACCGTTCGGGTGCTAATGTTAAGAGCATCAGCAATTTCTTTACTGCATTTTTCTTGAGTAGCAAGTTGTATAATTTCTATTTCTCTTGGGGTCAAACGTACCGTTGCTGAATCTGAAAAAACAGGTCGCTTTTTCTTCCATAGCAAGGCTTCCCTAATAACCGAACTCAAAGCCATGTCAAAACAATAATCTTTATCCATTACATTTTGTATAGCGTTTTCAAGCATTTCAGGTGAGGTGTTTTTAGTAAAGTAACCATTCGCTCCCATCTCCATTACTTGATGTACCGCCTCTTTCGAAGTGAGTTGTGATAGTATTATAATCTTAAGAGAAGGATCAATTAATTTTGCCTGTTTGCACACATCATAACCATGCACTATAGGCATTTCTAAATCCAACAATAATACATCAATGTCATATTCCTCCAAGTATTTTAAAAAAGCCAAACCATCATGCGTATCATATACTACCGAAACACCTTCAAAGGAATCCAATAAAAGTGATAAACTTTTTCTAAACAGCTGATGATCATCAACTAAAGCTAATTTTGTCATAATTAATCAGATAAAGAAATAATGTAATGATTACCCTTTTCAATATTTTTTTGCTCAAATTGAGCAGCTATACTTTGCAAGCGTGATTGTATATTTTTAAGCCCTGTTCCTTTAGCGTATCTGTAAGCCGTCATAAAATCAAAAGGAATACCATCATCTATAAGCTCAAAACAATCACCCTTTTGGGTGTTACTCAACCGAGCAACGCAATAAGTAATAGAACCATGTTTTAGCATATTCGAAGTCAATTCCTGAACCACACGAAACAATTCATAAGAAATCTTATCAGAAACCAAATTATCCTCCAGATTTAAATCAATCTTAAAATCTTTCCCTGTTGAAGTACTCAATTGCTCAAAATAATCACGTAAAGCCAAATTAAATCCTAATGTTTCTAGCAAAGGAGGCATCAATTGATAAGAAATCAAACGCGTATTTTCAATAGCTTGTTCCAAAGAGGTCTTTATGGCTTCCAATAACTCCGGAGTATCTGTAGTTCGATTTTTTTTAGAAAACAGAAGGACATAATTTCTAATAGCATTCAAATCACTCTGTATAGCGTCATGCAAATCTTTAGCTATTCGTTTTCGTTCATTCTTCTCACTTTTCAAGGCAGTTTTCAATAACAACTCTGCTTCTTTCTTCTTAATTTTAGCCAAATGGCGTTGGTAAAACAAAACCATAAATAGTAAACATAATGCCAAAAAAAGCATCAAAAATGTTCCAATGAAAAATATTAATTTTATTTCGTTCTCGCTTTCCACAATCCAACAATTAAAAGTATTCGCAAAATAAGATTCAATATGATATTAACCACCCAGTATGATTGTAATGATAAAGCATCAAATTTGTATAAATAGTTACTAATTAAAAATAAAAAAAGAGTTCCAAAATAATATAATATGAAACCGGAAATAAAATAAAAAGTACTGTTTTCCAAAAGGTTTTCAATACTCGCATCAAGAATAAGCCTTCTAAACCAAATTATAGTAAAAAATAATATAAATAAAGTGGTAAATGTATTCAAATAAGAAGAGACAATAAAAAAATCTTTTATTATGAAATTTAAACTTAAATAAAAACAAAATCCTAAAAAAAGAAATAAGGTAAGTAAAAACAGTTTCAAAAATTGTTTTTGTAGAATTTCAAAGTAAAAATAATAGATACATAAAAAAGCTAAGATCTCGAAAAAAACAAACCAATAAGAAACATTCCATCCAAAAATAAGCGAACCAAAAAGTTCATATAAGCTTGATACAAATGTTAAGGTAATAAATGGAATAATAGGTTTTAGTTCTCTAACATTTTTGCTCCTAGCAATAAAATAGTAGAGTAAAGGAGTGATCCCAAAAATAATTACAAAATACAATAAAAACATAACAGCTATATAATAGAAAACCTATCTGTAAAAAGATAGGTTTTACTCAAAATTAATATTTTTTTTAAACTAATCCAACTTTAGGACACGCTGGAGGACAAATAACCATTCTATCATAAATAATACCATTTTTCAAGATATCCTCCTCCTCTTTGTTAACACCCACCAAAACCAAACTAATTTTTTGTACTTCTTCATCATAGCCATTATAAATACGAATACCTATACTTTCTTCTTGCTCCAATATTTTTTTTACATTATCACTTCCTATAAAAGACGATACTGTTTGTTTAGGAAATTTTTCTGCAAATAGGGCAATCATTTTCTTTGCCTCTTCTTCAGAAATAATACTACCTGTGGTTGGTTCTAAATTCATAATTGTTATGTTTTTTAAATTAATAAGTCAAAAATAACTAGTGTTTATATATATTAAAATACGTATTTATACGTATGTAAATATAACATTAATATAAATCATAAAACAAATCAATAGGAGTAATAACAAGTATAATAATACGTGTAAATACGGATTGTAAATGCAAACCATTCAAGGAAACTTTGTTTATTTAAAAAATAATGAATTAAGAAGTGAAAAAATACTACCTACACAACGGTCAAGAAAGCATCGGTCCATTTACCAAAGAACAACTTAAAGAACAAAAAATAACCAAAGAGACACCTGTCTGGTCAGATGAAATGACCGACTGGAAAAAAGCAGGAGAAATAGATGAGTTGAAAATAATTCTTCTATCCATGACTCCTCCCATATATAATTCCCCAAAAAACGAAATCGCAAAACCTCAAAAAAGAAGTTTCTTAAAATACTTCCTTATAGGGATCTTTTTAATTGCATTCGTAGCAATTGGAAGCACAATTATTTCAGAATACAGCACTGGTAATCAAGAAACAAGCATTCCATCAGACGATTCAATTCAAAGACAAACAAGAAACAACATTACAAGTTTAGTTCAAGTCACAACAAATCAATATTCAGTGAGCACTTTCGGAGGTATTTCCAATCTAGATGTAATCGTAACCAACAATACAAACAACACCATAGATCAAATCACAGTAGCAATAGACTACATAAAAGAAAATGGAGATATCTACACAACCGAATACCTAACCTTCAACAACATTCCTGCTAATCAAAACAAATCATTATCAGCACCCGACAGCAATAGAGGATTATCAGTAAACCTAACCAAACAAACCATTACAGCATCAGAATTAAATCTATGCTACAATAACAGTTTTACACCAGCAGTTGGTGACCCTGACCCATATAAATGTAATTAAAAAAAACGATTATTAAAACAGACCGTATGAATCCAATTTTACCAGATTTTTTATTCCCTGCAGTTGGCTATTTTGAAAATGATTTAATTAATATGCCTACAATATTTACAATTCTAGAATATAGAAATCAAGCAGAAACTTTATACACTGCATGGTTTCATGAGAACAATAGAAGGTCAATTACTGTGTTCAAGAACAATAATATGTGGTTTGAAAAAGAAATAAATATGGAAACTTTTAATTCTAAAGTAATTGGGCAAGCAATAGAAATATATAACCCCTATCCATGCAAATAAACAATACACCATGAATAAAACAATCCTCATCTCAGCAATTCTATTCCTAACAACTATAGGAGCCACAACATACTACACTGTAGGCAGAAAATGCACCGGTTCAAAAGACTGCACAGCTTGTAAAAATTGTAAGTACTGCAAACACTGTGCAAAAAATGGTCGGACTTGTGGGGTTTGTAAATAAAATAATCTATGGAACTTTTACCAAAATAAATTAATAATGAATATTAAAGAAAATCAATTACCCAAATATTTAAGAGATTGTATTAGTCAACAAATTGAAATTTATAATGTTGGTCAGTCAATTACAGTTTATAATGAAATTCCAGATACTTCAGAAATACCTTTAGAAAATCCAAACTATTGGCTTAGAATTCCTGATGTAATTTGTGTTTTTGTGGATATGATGGGTTCTACAAAATTAAGCGCCGTAAAACATGATAAAGGCACTGCAAGTGCTTATCAGTTATTCACCGGAACAGCAGTTAGAATTTTCCATGAACTAGAAGCTCCTTATATTGACGTTAGAGGGGATGGTGTATTTGCATTATTTAATTCCAATCAAGCATATCGTGCATTAGTTGCTGCTGTAACATTTAAAACATTTGCAAATCTTGAATTCACACCAAGAATAAAAAATATAACTACTGTTGATGTTGGTTGTCATATTGGTATAGACCAAAAGACAGTTTTAGTCAGAAAAATTGGTTTAAAGAAAAAAAATGGTAGGACAGACAGACAAAATGAAGTTTGGGCAGGGAAACCAGTTAATATGGCATCAAAACTTTCTTCAATGTCAAATGATAATCAACTGATAGTTTCAGATAGATATTTTAATAATATTTCTAATGAAAAGGCAAGAAAAAGTTGTGGTTGTCCAAATGGAAATAAAGAATTATTATGGAAAAAAATTGATTTGACAAATAATAAATTATTCGATTTTAATGAAGCTTATTCATTAGAAACTAATTGGTGTGAAACACATGGCGCTGAATATTTTGAAGAATTATTAAAACTTGACAAATAAATGAAAGTTACAACAAATTACGAATACAATTTTAATGATAGTTTAAACAGAATAGATGAAATATTAAACACAACTTCTACTTTTGAGGAATTAGAAGAAATTCCAAGTAGCGATAGATTAACATATGATAATGGTTTTTATTTGAATTGTTACGCCATTTTTATTGATATTAGGCAATCATCAAAATTACCAACAAAATATAATCGACCAACATTAGCGAAAATTTACAAAGCTTTTATTTCCGAGATTACCGCAATTTTTCAAAGTTATGAAGATTGTAAAGAAATTAATATAGTCGGTGATTCGGTTTGGGCAGTTTTTAATTCAAAAAAGAAAAATGACGTTTTAAATGTTTTTTCAGCAGCTTATACTTCTAATTCTTTAGTAAGAACATTAAATTATAAGATGTCTAAAAAAGGAATAGAACCAATAGAAATTGGAATAGGAATAGCAAAAGGCAGAGCATTAATGATTCAAGCTGGTTATAAAGGAAGTGGTATAAAAGATATAGTATGGATGGGTGATGTTGTAAATAAAGCTAGTAAAATGTGTTCTAAAGCAAATAAAATTGTATCTGAAAATCTTGTGATTACTGATTCAGTATTTATAGATTTAAACGGGTATGGAAATGGAAAAGATAATTATCAAAGTTTTTTTAAAAAAATTAATGATTTTTATGTCTCAGATATAATTAGAATTGATTTAGAAGATTGGTTAAATAAACAAATTAAATATTTTTTTGTATAGTATGAAAATTAAAAATCAAATAGCAAATAGTTTAAAAAGATATGATATAGTGAGTCATTGGATAAATAACTGTGATTCTAAAAGCTCCTTTTTATTAGGCTTTTACGGAGTAATACTAACACTTATATCTTCATCAAAATTGATAAATATTATGAAATCAGTTTTATTATTAAGGCCAAATTTAAATTGTATTGATATTTATTCTATTAAAAGTTTCTTTTCTTTATTAGTATTATTAGGCTTTGCTTTTTATACTATTAAGACTTTTTATTTTATTTACTACACTTTAAAGGCTCGTATAAATGCTGAAATATATTCACAAAATTCACTAAATACAAATTCGAATATATATTTTCTTACTATAGCAAAAAACAATTATGAAGATTTTTCAAAAAATATTAATACTGAAAATAAAAGTCAATTTTTAAATGATTTGAATTCTCAAATTTATATTAATTCATGCATTGCTACTTCCAAATTTATAAATTATAATAAAAGTTTAAATTCAACTTTTATTGGAATTATCTGTTTAATATTTTTTGTCCTTTTATCGTAATTATATTATAACCAAACTCTAATGTCTTCGGAGCATTGAACAAAACAATTTTAATAACCAGTTTGTACTTTTCACTTTGCAATTAGTACTTCAAACACCCAAAAACCAATACCTAAAACCCAATTTCTTTGAACCCAAAATACAGCATACTATTAAACAACCTCAACGAACAACTCAACTTCATTGATTTAGAAATAGACGATCAAATCAAGAAGTGTGAGCAAGCAATTACTATAATTCTAAAGTCCATAAACGAACTCAAAAAAGTCACAACCAAATCCAACTTCAAAACCGAAACTGAGGAAATTCAATTCTTTAAAGAAATCAAGCCACAATTCACCTCCAAACTAATCTACTTTAATAGAGTCTATAAAATAGAAATGAAAAAGCCAAATGGAGGCAATCGGGTACTCAAAAAGTACTACAACAACGAACTTCTTAAACTAAAAGCTTTTTTCGATAACGAATTAGAATTCTACCAATACTTCCGTTCTGGTAGCACCTACCTAGATTTCAAATACTTCTTCAGAGGAAAATTCGACATCAAATTAGTACTGGACTCTTATTATTTCGAAACAGACACCTCTTTTGCTACTTCACATGATTTTAAAGTAGCAACAATCCTAGCAAACGACCTTATTGAGTTATATATTGAAAACCAATTGATTATGTTGGAAAACAAAGAAAATACAGAAAAATCACAACGTAAACACAACGTAAAAATGACATGGACAGGCTCTAAAGTAGCCTTAGTAGAATTAATGTATGCGCTACATACTGAAGGAGTTTTTAATAATGGCGCAGCTGATTTAAAAGAAATAGCCGAATATTTCGAACACATTTTCGATATAGATTTAGGTCAATACCGCCGTGTATTCCTTGAAATCAGGGCTAGGAAGAGTGATAAAACAAAATTTATCACCACAATAAACGAGCAACTTTTAAAACGTATGGAAGACTCAGATGAGGTAATTTAAATAAAAATCGTTCACAACGCGACCTCCGTTGTGAAAGAAAATAAATCAAGCACTCTAATTTTGGACCATAACAAACTAAAACATAAGTTATGGCTGTACAAATTATTACCATCGAAGACTTAAACGAATTCAGAAGTCAGCTTTTGAACGATTTAAAAGAAATCATTAAATCCAAACCGCA
>JBIPNF010000111.1:0-8048 GCA_044373885.1 Flavobacterium sp.
TTATCAAAAAAGACGATCCGAGATTTAAAAAAAGGGGGGATTATTAAATAAAAAATCCCATTCTTACAAAATGGGATTTCCTTTTTACTTCTTACTTGTAAATTCGTAATACAACGCTTTTGACAAGAAGCTTTCAGATTGGATTTCTTCAATTTCCTCCTCTCTAGAAATTTCGTTGTATTGACCGTCTAATTTATTCTTCAAGAAAAAGTTCCGTCGGGCATCATCATTAAAGTTCAACTTAGATAAAAACATCGGTTCTACTCCTCGATTTACTGAGATATTATAGTTAGTAATTATTCCTCCCCAATTTACAAAACTGCATAATAGTAGCGTGCAATAAAAGCACCAAAACATCTGATTAAAAAGATAGGCATTTGTTTTTTTGTTATAAATTTTTAAAAAAGTAAAATATAATCCTATTAATGCTAAAATTAAGAAAGCGAAAACACCTAATCTTTTGTAGGTTAATCCAAAATTTAGAACATATTCTGCATTTTTAATTATTGTACTTAGTATTAATAGACCATTCAAGAGTATCCAAATTTTCGTCAAAACTTTTAATCGTTTTGCATTTACATCAAAATTAAAACCTCCTTTAAAATAAAATAGAACAACTCCAACTGCCATTATAATGGAGAAAACAACAGCATTAACTCTTTCATGAGTTGCAGCACTCAATGTTGTAGTAATCGTTTGTTGAAAAAACTGCTCGTAATTATACATTCCAATAAAAATTATTAGCAAAACATTCAATAATAAAAGGGTGATTTCACCACTTTTCCTTTCAAAATTTACATCAAGATCGAGTAATGAAAAAGTAGGCACGTGTTCACTTGACGTTTCGTCTGTAAAATCATTATCCAGTTTAGAACTATTCTCGACAATAATTTCAGGAACCCAAAAATTCCAAAAACTGAATGAAAAGTAAAATCCTAAAACCACCATAGAAATCACTTGTGGCAAATTTAAATCCAAAGTGTACTTGAAGAATAAACCTGAAAATGAAACACTTCCAAATGAGTATATTATACAGAATAAACTTATAAATATTCCTGGAATTATAAAATAAGCAACTATTTTTTTGATAAAAAAGTTATTTGTTTTTCTAGCCGGAAGCCATTCACTGAATTGAAAAATTCTTACTATTGAAGCAATAGAATTTATAAATGCTATTGGTACAGATAGTATTAATTTAAGTTTCGGCTCGAATATTTTAAACTGCAACAAAATAATTGAAAGAAACACCGCAACAAAAGACACAAAATCTCCATACCACGCAAAAGCTAAACAAGATAGAACCGATGTTAAAGTTAATAGATAATAGGAATTATCCTCAAATCGATTCCTAAAAAAATAGTACATCAGTCCAAGAAGCAAAAATCCAAAAAGTGATAGATTTAGTCCTACCGACTCATTGTAAAATAATAATGTAAATACTACACTGCAAACGAAAATCAAATGTTCTTTTCTCATAATTGTAAATTTAAAAGTACTTTGTAATTCAAAGTAAAAAGGTAAAAAAATTAGTTATTAGTTCTCATTAATTTTTCAAGACTACTCAAATGCTCTTTAAAGGCAGTACGTCCGCTATTGGTAAGTCGGTAAGATGTTTTGGGTTTCTTACCTACAAATTCTTTTTTAATTTCAATATATCCTGCTTTTTCTAATGCAGTTGAATGACTTGCTAAATTTCCATCTGTACAATTTAAAATTGTTTTCATTTCTGTAAAATCAATCCAATCGTTAACAATCAAAACAGACATAATGCCCAATCTGACTCGACTTTCAAAATCCTTATTTAATTTATCAATGATTCCCATTTAGGTTATTATTTATGTTTTTTGTACATTATTAGTCCATAAATTATATGCAAAAAACCAAATCCAATAACCCAAAAAACAAGACCCATACCTATATAAAAAAGGGAAACACAACCTAAAATCAATTCACAATACCCCAAATATTTAATATCCGATAAAGTATATTTTTCAGCGTTTATAAGCGCCAAACCATAAAACAATAATGTAGCTGGAGCTATGAAACCGAAAGAACCGTAGAATAAAAGGGCCATGCAAAAAACTCCTCCAACGAATAATGGGATTGCTAAATTTATAAGCATGTTTTTTGTAGCATTAGTCCAAATTGGCAAATTGTACTTTTTACTCTTTCTAAGTGTAAAAAATATACCAAATGTGATGGCTAAAAATAATACCAAAAGTGCGGTAAAGAATAATTCGAAAACTAAATTATTGCTGAATGTTTTTTGATTATTATCAAAATAGTTAATCCCATGATTACCCAATAAATAGAAAGTAGCTATCGCTCCTATAACTGCAGAAATTCCTGCAAAAACGCCTGACAATCCACTTAAAGAAATAAACCTTGAGGAACGCTCCATCATCGAACGAATATGAGAAAGGTCTTCTTGATGCTTTTGATTCATAATTAAAGTACTTTGAATTGCAAAGCTACAAATAATATTTATAGTATAGATAACAAAAACATTAATATTTTAAAAAAATCTAATGAAATTGAATCTAATAAAAAAGACTTCATTAAACAACTCAATTTAGCGAACTGAATATCAAATAAATAGCCTTAAACATAATATTGTTTAAGGCTTATCTAATTATTATTTGTTAGCTAACTTTCTTTGTTCCCTAGCTAATAAAGTATTTTTAAGCAACATAGCGATAGTCATTGGTCCAACACCACCAGGAACTGGGGTAATAAATGATGCTTTTTTGCTTACATTTTCAAAGTCAACATCACCAGTAATTACATATCCTTTTTCAGTTGTTTCGTCTGTAACTCGAGTAATACCAACGTCAATTACAACGGCACCATCTTTTACCATTTCAGCTTTTAGGTAATTTGGAACCCCCAAAGCTGTTATAATAATATCGGCTTGAGTAGTAATTTGCGCTATATTTTTGGTGTAACTGTGCGTTAAAGTAACTGTAGAATTACCAGGAAAACCTTTTCTTCCCATCAAAATACTCATCGGACGACCCACAATGTGACTACGACCGATAACAACGGTATGTTTTCCTTTGGTTTCAACTTTGTACCGTTCTAATAATTCTAAGATTCCAAAAGGTGTTGCAGGTATAAAAGTGGTCATATCTAAGGCCATTTTACCAAAATTTTCAGGATGGAAACCATCTACATCTTTACTTGGATCAACAGCCATTAAGACTTTTTGGGTGTCAATTTGATCTGGCAAAGGCAATTGAACTATAAATCCATCAATGTTGTCGTCTTCGTTAAGCTCTTTAATTTTTAGAAGTAATTCCGTTTCCGAAGTGGTGCTTGGCAAATTTATCAGTGTTGATTCAAAACCTACTCTTTCGCAAGCTTTCACTTTGCTTCCAACGTAAGTTAAACTTGCGCCGTCATTTCCAACGATAATAGCAGCCAAATGTGGCACTTTCTCGTTGTTGTCTTTCATCTTTTGTACTTCAGCCGTGATTTCGACTTTAATGTCTTCAGATACTTTTTTTCCGTCTAGTAGTTGCATTGTTGTTGTTTGTAAAGTTTAATGTTTAATGTTTAATGCTCTTGATAGAACTGAAAAAATTAAGCTAAAAACGGTTGTTGTTGTTGTTGTTGTTGTTGTTGTTTGTAAAGTTTAAAGTTTAAAGTTTAAGGTTTAAAGTTCTTGATAGAACTGGAAAAATTAAGCTAAAAACCGTTGTTGTATGTTGTTGTTTTTTTGACTTTCGACTTTAAGACTTTAAGACTTTCGACATTTTATTAAGACTTTGGACTTAAAAAAAAACTACCTCATTCCGGGCATTCCACCTGTCATTCCGCCCATCATTTTCATCATATTTTTTCCGCCTGGCCCTTGCATCATTTTCATCATTTTGCTCATTTGGTCAAACTGCTTCATCAATTGATTGACTTGCTCAATTTTAGTTCCAGAACCTTTTGCAATTCTGGTTTTTCTTTTCATATCAATAATTGCGGGCTTTGTTCTTTCTTTTGGAGTCATCGAATGAATAATCGCTTCAATATGTTTGAAAGCATCATCTTCAATTTCCACATCTTTCATTGCTTTAGTAGCTCCAGGTATCATTCCGACCAAGTCTTTCATGTTACCCATTTTTTTGACTTGTTGAATTTGAGAAAGGAAATCATCAAAACCAAATTCATTTTTGGCAATTTTCTTTTGAATTTTTCTCGCTTCTTCTTCGTCATATTGCTCTTGCGCTCTTTCTACCAAAGACACAACATCACCCATTCCAAGGATTCGTTCTGCCATACGCTCTGGATAGAAAATGTCAATTGCTTCCATTTTCTCACCAGTTCCTACAAATTTAATTGGTTTGTTAACCACAGATTTTATAGAAATGGCAGCTCCACCACGAGTATCACCGTCTAATTTGGTAAGAATAACCCCATCAAAATTCAATATATCATTGAACGCTTTTGCAGTATTTACAGCATCTTGACCTGTCATTGCATCAACAACAAACAACGTTTCTTGTGGTTGAATTGCTTTGTGAACACGAGCAATTTCATCCATCATTTCGGCATCAACTGCAAGACGACCAGCAGTATCGACAATTACAACATTGTATCCTTTTTCTTTTGCATATTTAACTGCATTTTGTGCAATTTCAACTGGATTATTATTTCCTAATTCAGAATAAACTTCAACACCAATTTGACTTCCTACCACATGCAACTGATTAATTGCAGCCGGACGATAAACATCACACGCAACTAAAAGTGGATTTTTATTCTTTTTAGTTTTAAGAAAATTAGCTAATTTTCCTGAGAAAGTAGTTTTTCCAGAACCTTGCAAACCCGACATTAAAATTACGGTTGGCGCACCAGAAAGATTAATTCCTGACACTTCACCACCCATTAATTCTGTAAGTTCGTCTTTGACTAATTTAACTAATAGTTGTCCTGGTTGTAAAGTAGTTAATACATTTTGTCCAATGGCTTTTTCTTTTACTTTGGTCGTAAAATCTTTGGCTATTTTAAAGTTAACATCGGCGTCTAATAAGGCACGACGAACTTCTTTTAACGTTTCGGCAACATTTATTTCTGTTATTTTTCCGTGTCCTTTTAGTATATGAAAGGCTTTGTCTAATTTATCACTTAAATTATCGAACATATTTTATGATTTTTAAAAGTAGAATGTAAATAAGTAAAGATAAAGAATCAATACTTGTGTGCAAATATAGTGATTTTGATGGGAAATGTAAATAATTTTGACCCTCGGAAATAAAAAATTGGAATTCTAAAATTAAACCATTTTATTTGTAATAGATTTATTTTTAAAACAGCAATTATGAGATTCCGTTTTTTAATTTTTAGTTTATTTTTTCTGAGTTTTTCAAGCTTTTCTCAATCTCCTCTGAGTTTAGAAAAAGATTTTTGGTCTGGTGTTGCTATTTATCAAAACGGCAAACAAATTAGTTTTTCCGATGCTAAGAAAATTGTAAATAACCCTGAAATTGCAGCTAAATTAAGTACTGCACAAACTAACAAAATAGTTGGAGCGGTAATTTCATACCCTTGCGCATTTGCTTTTGGATATACTTTAGGACTTTCAATAGGAAAGAATAAGTCCGTGAAACCCAATTGGACCGTGGGCGGAATTGGTGCCGTAGGAATGATAGTCGGTATACTATTAGAAGGAAAAGGAAATAAGCAACTCAAAGAATCCGTTGAAACTTATAATGCAAGTATATCTAAAAGCACTACTTATTTTAAACCCGAATTTTCATTCTCTTCATCGGGAAATAACATAGGAATCGCCATGCGTTTTTAGAGATTTATTTCGAATTCTAAGATTGAAGTTGAATAAAATAAGCAATTACAATTCTAATTCTCAAATACTAAATTACATTCTTTCAGGAACTTGAATGCCTAAAAGCTGGAATGCCGATGCAATCGTGTCGGCAACTTTTTTTGATAATTGTACACGGAAAATCTTTTCATTTTGCACATTTGAACCTAAAATCGGAACCGCTTGATAGAATGAGTTGTACTCGCGAACCAAATCATAAGTGTAGTTGGCGATTAATGCAGGGCTGTGATTTTGGGCCGCGCTTTGAATTACTTCAGGAAATAATTCCAATTGTTTGACCAATTCTTTTTCTTTTTCGTGCAAAGTTTCTATGTCTGTTTTTGCAGAAAAATCGAAGTTGGCTTTGCGAATAATCGACTGAATTCTCGCATACGTATATTGTATAAATGGCCCAGTATTACCAGCAAAATCAACAGATTCTTCAGGGTCAAAAAGGATTCTCTTTTTAGGATCCACTTTCAAAATGTAGTATTTTAAGGCACCCAAACCGATAGTGTTGTATAATTTGGCTTTCTCTTCGGCTGAATAGCTTTCTAATTTTCCTAAATCTTCGGAAATTTTCTGAGCCGTTTCGTACATTTCATTCATCAAATCATCAGCATCGACAACAGTTCCTTCGCGACTTTTCATTTTTCCAGAAGGCAAATCTACCATTCCGTACGACAGATGAAATAGGTTTTTAGACCACTCAAAACCTAATTTTTTCAAGATTAAAAACAAGACTTTAAAGTGGTAATCTTGCTCGTTTCCAACCGTGTAAACCATACCACCAACATCAGGAAAGTCTTTTACACGCTGGATTGCGGTGCCAATATCTTGTGTCATATAAACGGCCGTTCCATCTGAACGAAGGACGATTTTTCTATCCAAACCATCCGGAGTTAAATCAATCCAAACCGAACCATCAGGGTCTTTTTCGAAAATTCCTTTTTCCAAACCAATTTGCACCACATCTTTTCCTAATAAATAGGTATTGCTTTCGTAATAATAACTATCAAAATCAACACCTAAATTTTTGTAAGTTATAGCGAAACCGTCATAAACCCATTGGTTCATCGTTTTCCAAAGTAACATAACTTCGGCATCGCCAGCTTCCCATTTCAGCAACATTTCTTGTGCTTCAAGGATAATTGGCGCTTGCTTTTTAGCCTCATCTTCCGTTTTTCCTTCGCTCATTAATTGGGCAATTTCTTCTTTATAGGCTTTGTCAAAAGCAACATAAAAATTACCCACTAATTTATCGCCTTTCAATGCTGAATTTTCTGGAGTTTGTCCGTTTCCGAATTTTTGCCACGCCAACATTGACTTGCAAATGTGAATTCCACGGTCGTTGATGATTTGCGTTTTATAGACTTTTTTTCCTGATGCTTTGATAATCTCGGCAACAGAATATCCTAATAAATTATTACGGACGTGACCTAAATGCAATGGTTTATTGGTATTTGGTGAAGAATATTCTACCATAACCGCTGCTTCATTTTGATTTGGAGTTACAAAACCGAATTTGGCATTGTCTTTTATTTCATTGAAGAATTTCAGATAATATTCATCCGAAATAACAATATTTAAGAATCCAGAAACTACATTAAAGTTTTTTACTTCTGAGATATTTTCTACTAAATAACTTCCGATTTTGTTTCCCAATTCAACGGGATTGCTTTTTATGACTTTCAACAATGGGAAAATTACCATAGTAATATCTCCTTCAAATTCCTTGCGTGTCGATTGAAATTCGATTTTGTCAATAGCTACATCAAATAGCGATTGGATTGCTTTTTCAATTGATGGCGTAAGTAATTGAGATAATGTCATTTTTGATATCTTATTTTAAGATGCCAAAGATAGTTATAATGTGGGAATTTGAAAATTTAAAACAGCTTTTAATGGGTAACACTCGTTTTTTCAGAAGCATATTTTTCTTTTGACAAATGCTCTTTGTACCAAGATATTGATAATTCTACAACCTCAACCAACTTCCCTGGCTCTTTAAATAAATGAGTAGCACCCGAAATCACTTGCATGTCTTTTTCACAATGCAAACGGCTAACTGCCAATTTATTCATTTCAATTACAGGATAATCCAGCTCGCCAACAAGCAATAATGTGGGAGATGTAACAGCGCTCAAATGATGTAAAGCCAAATCTGGACGACCACCACGACACACCACCGCTTTAATTTTGTTTTTGAAATGTGCTGCCGCTCCAAGTGCCGAAG
>JBIPNF010000112.1:0-7938 GCA_044373885.1 Flavobacterium sp.
TGTACCTGTTTTAGTACTGTAAGTCGTAATTCCAAAAGATGTACTCCAATACCAAGCACTTAAAGATTGGTTTGGCAATGTCGTTGACGACCAATAATTATGAACTCCTAAACTTGAAAAATAAGGAGCAAAAACAGAGGGATTTGTTGCCAATTCATTATTTAGCGATTGCAATTCTTTGATATTTGGTAGCCGCCAATCGGATGAAGTTCCTATTGTTAATGCTTCGGCATAAACCAAAGCTTGTTCCCAAGTTAATGCCGCTGTATTTGGAGTTTTTTGCCAGACTAACTGCGTTAGATTATCAGTTATTGTGTCTCCATTATCTGTAAAATGATTCGTTATAGTTATGGGAGTTGTAACCGTTCGAACTGCTCTTGCATGGAATTTTTTTGTTCCGCCAGCACTAATTGTTTCTGTTTTTGGATGATTTCCAATTCCTCCCCCAGCATTGGTACACCAAACTTTTGTGGTAGAATTATTTTCAAAAACACTTGTCCACCAATATTCGGCTGAGGTCAAAGTGAAAAAGTTTGTGTTAATTGCAGGATTAGAATTTTGATGATTTATAATACTAAACGATTCAATTGGTGTTGGCAATCGCCAGTCTGAAAAACCTCCCAAAACCAAATTATCACAATATGTAATAGCATTTTCAATTGTCATTTCGCCACCATCAACTTGTT
Organism: Flavobacterium sp.; assembly: GCA_044373885.1. Lineage (GTDB taxonomy): Bacteria > Bacteroidota > Bacteroidia > Flavobacteriales > Flavobacteriaceae > Flavobacterium. Next base: position 687 of record JBIPNF010000112.1, read on the forward strand.
GCCACATTAATTCCGTTACATTATCGGTAATTGTACTATTGTTATTATTGGTAAATGAAGGGGTGTTTATCAAATAATTTTGGTCTTCACCAAAAGTCGTAGTGTAGCTTTGAGTTTGTCCGGTATCCGGTAATAATTGTATTGTTTTAGAAACGCTTTGCCCAAAAAGCAAAGTAGAATTTATTATAATGGCACTTAAAATTAGTATTTTTTTCATTTAAAATAAGATTTGTAATTATTCAACTATTAATTTTTTTGTTACTTCAAATGTGTCTGAAATTATTTTAACGAAATACATTCCCGATGGAATTGTCCCAAATATAATGTTTTCTGAAATGGTATTGGTTTCAAATACTTTTTCTCCCAATGTGTTAAAAATATGAACTTTATTAATCCCAAGAATCGTTTTATCAATGTTTAAATTAAAGTGGTTTTTTGCAGGGTTTGGATAAATAGAAATTTTATTTTCCAAAAACGCATTATCTGATACCGACAAACTAGCTACCGTTTTTCTAACAATTACTTCGTTGTCTAAAATGACATTTTTGCTCCAGATAAACTGAGCATCATTGGAAACATCATCAAAAATATTCGTAAAATTAGTATAGGCTGGTTTATTGTCCACGCCAATTGTTGCGTTTGTAAAAGTGGTTGCGGCAGGCCAAGAAGAATCATCAAACGTTGCCAATGTCCAGTTTGCGGGTCTTGCCCAATGCAAACCATAATACGCAGTTCCTGAATTTGAATCTGCCGTGCTACAATTTGCTGAAAGGCGTGAAGTGCCGCTTTCAATTGGGCACGATAAATTCATTATTGGGGCAGTATAATATGTTTGTGCTTTCCAATCGCTTCCTGTTTTGGCAATAATATTGTTGCTAGCATCTTTAAAAACGGCCACCATTCCGCCATCGCCACAGTGATAGGTATATCCTCCATTGGTTTCTCCACCAACACCCAATCGTTCTTCCCAATCGACTAAAAGCAACGAAATTGTAAACGGACGATTGACTTTGAATCGGACAATATTAGAGTTAAATTGTGTGAAAGGCACATTGTCTTTTCCAACAGGAACACCATTAATGTACATTTCAAAATAGTTGTCGGCAAAAATATAAGCCGTAATTATTTCTCCATTGGTATCAATAGTAACAATATCAGAACCATTCAAAGCCGCTAATGCGGTAGCAGAAGTTGTATAATTATTTCCATTGCAAGCATTATTTAAATCGGATGCAAATGGAAAAGAGGTATTCATATAATTGGTAACCGCTGGAACTGTCCAAACCGAATTATCGGAAGCCGTAATGGTTCCAACAGCCGCAATTCTTCCACCCGCGCAAGTATATAAGTTTCCTGTAGTGGTAGTCGTTGCCAATCCTTGAGTAACCGAAGCGGTTCCCGAATATTGAGCAAAACTATAGGTTGAACACAAAATAAAAACTAGTATTTTTTTCATGTTTATTTTATAATTAATTTTTTACTTACAGTGGAATTAGAAAACTGGATTTTCACTAAATACGTTCCGTTTGAAATATTTTTGATGTTTAAAATAGGAGAAAATTTTACCGTTTTAGATACCAAACTTCCTTTTAAATCATAAATAGAAATAGTTTGAACATCGTTTTCTAAAAATGCGTTTCCTAAATTTATTTGTAAAATATCAGTTGCGGGATTTGGAAAAATTGTAATGTTTTTTTCTATTGAAATGAAATTTGCAGCGGCTAAATTAGGAACAACACATAGCGCTGGTCCTGAATAATTAGTTGACGTTGTTCCCGAAGGCGTTACGTATTGAAAAGTATAAAGTCCGGCTTGAGTTACTGTATAATTTGTTGCATAGCCTGAAACTCCATTCAAAGTATAAGCGGTATTATAACCGTTATTTGCATTAGCAACGCAAGAAGTAATTAATGCACCTGCTAATGGTGTCCAATTTTCATTTCTAATTGGACTTCCTTGTGGTTGTGGAATAATTTGTAAATTGGCATCTTCAGTTACAGCTCCCACCATATTTCCAATCATATAAGGTGCAGTTACAGTTCCGTGATAATGGTAAACTCCGTTAAAATAATGTCCGTGATTAGCATCAAGTGCTGACATTGTTGCTCCTGTTGGTTCTAAATTCCCATAAACAGCATATCCGTCTAACCCAAAAGCAATTGGCAATGTTGCAGATGCTTGCCCTAATGTTATTAAATGTAAAGGTGCGGTATGATAATGATAATCGTCACCTTTTCCACAATGTCCTCCGTAATTATCGAGTTGTCCATCAAGGAAACTATCAACGCCAGTATTTGTGTGGTAGTTGAAAATAGGAACGCCATTAATTGCCATTGCGATAGCACCTTTCAAAAAATGAGAACTTGAAACCGGTACAGGAGTTGCTGCTATAACTGGATTCAATGGAATCGTCCAATGATTATTATTTATATAACATTTTGATGTTGGCACTTGCTGCTGCCAACCGTGATTTGAAATTCCAACCATCATCGTGTGATTTGGAATTCCCGTTGAATTTACATAGAAAGAATTAACATCATAAGTGGTGCTAACCGTTGATGAAAACTGTGCAAAAGCAGAAGTTAAAAAAGCTGGATCTGTTGTAGAAAGTGCTTTTTTAGCAAAACTGTACAACGACATTACTATTCCCAGAAACAAAACAGGGTATAAATATTTCAATTTTTTTCTGTCGGATAGCGTGTAAATATAATATCCAAAAGCGAGTATAGAAAATAGAATTATCCAAAATTTATAATCGAAAACGCTTTGAATTCCCGCTTTTTTTTGTGGTGAAATGGTATTTAAATTTTTAACTGATTCTACTTTTTTCATTACAAATGACTGATCTTCCTTTGATAAATCCGCTAAGGGGAATTTTGAAATTTTATTATTGGCATCTTCAATAAAAACAGTGCTGTTTTTAAGCATCATAAAAGTACCATCAATAAATTTATGTTCTTTTTGAATTGACCAATGTCTTAAAGCAATTTTGTCATAATTGATGGTGTGTGAAAACATGAAATTGCTTGCAAAGCAGATTAACAGCAGGGTGATTTTTTTCATTTTATATTATTTGCATTATTTATATTATATTTAGACGACTTAAAAACAATCTTCTTGTGTTTATTATTAAAATTTTACTTTTTAAAATTTTTTTATTTTTTTAAAACTGAATAGTACTGTAATATAATAGTTTATTTATAATTTTATAATATTTACATTAATACAAAAAAATCAAAAATTCGCATTTATTAATTGAATTTTCCATTTATAAATATTTGAAAATAAATTTGCGTTTAAATAAAAATCCCCAATATTATCATGAATATTATTGGGGATTTATTTAACTTTTTCAAATTTGTTTTTATGTTAATTCGATATGCTAAATGGAATAGATTTAGAAAAAGAAGCTGTTTGTAGCCCTCCAAAATACAAACCCGCTTTAAGTACTTCGTAATTAATTGTTTGAAATTCAACAGAAGGATTTTCGCCTAATTGTACTTGTTTTACGTGTCTTACCATTGCATCATAAATTGTAAACTCTGAAACTAAAGACGATGTGTTTTTTAAATAAATTTTCAATTCTTTGTTTGCAATTGGATTTGGAACAATTGTTATAGAAGGTTGAGAAGCTACAAAATTGTTTGTTTTTATGGACTATTCATTAACCAAACATTAGCATTCATTAATAATTTTTGATGATTTACACCCGCATCTGTAATATAAACATCGTATAAAACATCACTTGGATTACCCGATCCATCATCTGCAATTGAACTGTCGCCAATTGCATAACTTTCCCAGATAAATAATTTGCCGATGCGAAAATATATTTGTACCAGTTTAGGTAATTTCTATTTATATATCAAAACCAGTAACGGATTAATTTTCAACTGGATTTAGCGTTATAGTTGTTTCATTTGTACTGGTAGCTGTAGTTGCTACAAATAGTAGTACAATAGAAAACTATTTTTTAAAAATAAAGTATTAAATTTTAGATTAAAATTTAATACTTTATTCAATATGTGTATGTTTGAAAAAAAATAATTAAGTTTTAATAATAGGAAATTTAAGATATGGAAACGTTTAAGGTCTTTGAGATTTGTTTATAGAAGAAGGTTTTCCCTCAAAAACCTTCTTCAACCCAAATGTTAAATACGGGCGTATTGTAATGGGTGTTTTTTATAAACAAATTCAATATTTTTATAAAAGTAAAATAAATTGTTAGAAAAAAATACACAAAGTAACAAACGGGCTTATAATGGAATAAGTGGTTAGAAATCGGTAATAATGAAATTCGAAGGAGTAAAATGTTCTAAAATAATTTCTTTACTTTTTAATTATTTATATATTCGTTTATTAAAAATTACTTTTGATCTTATTATGAATTAGTACCTTTCTTAATTATGAAAAACATATCTTTTTTACTTCTCTTTTTCTTGCTTCTAGGATGCAGTGTGCCATTACAAAGAATAGAAAATAATAAATCGAAAATTAATGTCACACTTGATTCCTGGCATAATGCCGCAGCAAATGCGGAATTCGAACTTTATTTTTCATATATGACTACAGAAGGAGTATTCATAGGAACAGATGCTACTGAAAATTGGCAAAACGATACGTTTCGAGTATTCTCAAAGCCTTTTTTTGACAAAGGGAAAGCTTGGAATTTTAAAGTTTTGAAAAGAAATATTTATTTTAATAAAGCAAAAAACACAGCTTGGTTTGATGAATTATTAAATACTCAAATGAAAATTTGTCGGGGCTCAGGTGTTTTAATTAAGGAAGGTGAGAATTGGAAAGTTGCTCATTATGTATTGTCAATGACCATTCCAAATGAAAACACGGATGATGTAATTAAAATTAAAGAAAAAATAGAATCTGAATTAATTGAAAAATTAAAAATTAAATAATTTTTAAAATAAAAAAGGGAACTTATCGAGTTCCCTTTTTTATTTTAAAATAGCTTTCTATTTGTTCTGCTAGATTCTAAACAATTTAAGATTTCATATTGGAAACCGTATACGTTTTTCCATCCCCAGTAGTTTCAATAGCTTCCAATAATTTGGCAGGATTTTGTTTTGTAGCATCAAATGCTACAGTTGCCGTTTTTTTGTCAAAATCTACAGTTGCTTTTTGAACACCATCCATCGCTGCTAATTTTTCTTGAATTGTTTTAGCACAACCAATAGCACAAGTCATTCCCTCAATATTGAAAGTTGCGGTTTCAAGTTTTGCCACAGCTACAACTTCTTTTTTTACAACACTGACTTCATTTGCTACTTTTACTTCCGTTTTTTTACAGCTTAAAAATAAAATACTTGATACGGCTATTGCCAAAAATGATTTAGGGAAATTCATAATTTTCAATTTAGATTTGTTTTTGGGTAATTACTTAATTTGTAATTGTTTACAAAAATAACTAAAAAAGCAGGGGTAAATTCTTAAAATTATTACAAATTTGCACAATAAATGATTATTATGAATTCAAAGCAAACCAAATGGTTTTTCTTGCTTTTTTTAGCCTTAATTTGGGGAAGTTCTTTTATACTTATTAAAAGAGGACTAGTAGGATTATCGCCGTTTCAACTTGGTTCGTTGCGAATAATTTTTGCTGCAGTATTTCTCTTGGCGATTGGATTTAAAACCTTACCAAATATCCCTCAAGGGAAATGGAAATATATTGCAGTAACCTCTTTGTTTGGAACATTTATTCCTGCGTTTCTTTTTTCAATTGCGGAAACACAAATTGATAGCTCCATTAGTGCCATTCTCAATTCCTTAACGCCTTTGAATACTTTGATTTTAGGAATTTTAGTATTTGGATTAAATTTCAAAAGAAGTCAGATTCTTGGAGTTATTATTGGATTAGTTGGGAGCACACTACTCATTTTTAATGGTGCGCTACATCATCCGGAACAAAATTATTATTACTCGATTTTGGTAATAATTGCTTCGATTTGTTATGCTGTAAATGTAAATTTAATCAAGAAATATTTATCCGATTTATCGCCACTTACTATTTCCACTGGAAATTTTGCAGTAATGCTACTTCCCGCGTGTTTGATTTTATATTTCTCTGGATTTTCTGAAATTTTAGTTTTAGAAAAAACACAACATTCAATTCTCTTTATTTTGATTTTAGGAGTCGTGGGAACAGGTATTGCAAACATTATTTTCTTTAAATTAATTCAAATTTCTTCTCCCGTTTTTGCAACTTCAGTAACCTATTTAATTCCGATTGTAGCTTTCTTTTGGGGATTATTAGATAACGAAATGCTTACGCCAATTCAGTTTTTTGGAGCCTTTATTATATTAGTTGGAGTTTATTTATCCGCTAAAAAATAAAAAAGGCTACCTTTTCAGATAGCCTTTAAAAAATAGGTATGCTTTTTATTTATAGGAAATCAGCATCGGTAACACCTTCGTTGATTTTAACTTCTGTTGTTTTGAATTCAATCTCTTGAGGTCCAAACGACAATGAAGTTTTGAACGGAAATTTAATTCCTTTCACTTCTTTATAATCTCCAAAGTTTGTAATTTGAGTCATTTTTTGTCCATTTGACTCTTGAACAACAGCCTTGCCAATTTTAAATCCTGATTTAACATCGTAATACAAAGTAGACTTACCGTCTTTGATTACATAAGCGTCAGCGCCATTAAATGATTCGATACCATCTAAAGTAACACCTGTTTTTTGAGACATTTTTAATTCATCAAATGGCATTGCGCTTGCTTTTGCTTCTGCTAATTTGTCACCTTCAAGGTCTTTTCTTTGCCCTTGTTGTGAAACATAAGCTCCTTTATCATTCACCACTTGCTTCATCATTGTCATCCCCATTGCTTTCATTTCAACAACCATCTTGTTAGATGAAGTTACTTTTGAAGTCATTTCTAAAGCTGTTCCTTGAATTTCTCCTGCTGCAATAGTGCTCAATGATTTTACAGCTAAAATTGCTTTTTCTCCACCAATCGCTTTGATATAATTATCTAAAACTGATTTTGCTGTAACTCCAGTAGGAACCGCTTTTTTCATTACTGGTTTCTCAGTTGGCGTTCCGTATTTATCAAAATAAAACATCGGAATTTTCAATTTTTCTAAACCAGAAATTACTTCGCTACCTTTTCCTACAATTACAACTCTAATGTTGTCTTCAAGGAAATATTTATTGGCTACAGCCAAAACATCATCAGCAGTTACCGCATTAATGTTTTTGATGTAATTTTCATAAAAATCTTCAGGAAGTCCTTG
>JBIPNF010000012.1:0-24848 GCA_044373885.1 Flavobacterium sp.
ACGATACGATTGCACATCAAATTTCTCTTGAATTTCGGCATTAGAAATAATTTTTTTATACGCTTCTAATAAAGTTGCCTCTGCTTTTAAATCCACAATCGAATTGGAATTATCGACTGCAATTACCAAAGGCGTTTTTACAATTTCAAATGTTTTACGAGATAAAATTGGGTTTATCAGCAATAATAAAACGCCAAATACTGTAAAAAAACGTAAAAAAGCCAAAATCAAATGCGCTTTCGACTTGATTTTAGCTTTATAAAAATATTGATAATACGACAAACCACCCGCTATTAGAAGTGAAATCAAGAGTAATAGAATAGTGTTTGTGGTCATTGTTAAAAATTGTTTTAAATGATGAATTATAAATTTTAAATTCAACATTTAAAATTTATAATAATTTTTAAGTAAGCATTCCGCCACAAACATTCATCACTTGACCTGTCACATACGCACTCATATCCGATGCGAAAAACAAGCAAGCATTAGCAACGTCTTCAGTGGTTCCGCCACGTTTCAATGGAATTCCATCTCTCCAACCTTTAACTACATCCTCATTTAATTTTGCCGTCATTTCGGTTTCTATAAATCCTGGCGCAATCACATTACAACGAATATTTCTTGAACCTAATTCCAACGCTACCGATTTTGAAAACCCAATAACACCCGCTTTTGAAGCTGCATAATTCGTTTGTCCCGCATTTCCTTTCACACCAACAACGCTACTCATATTGATAATTGAACCCGAACGTTGCTTCAAAAATGTTTTCTGAATTGCTTTTGTCATATTGAAAACAGACTTCAAATTAACATCAATTACCTTGTCAAAATCCTCCTCAGACATCCGCATCAAAAGATTATCTTTCGTAATTCCAGCGTTATTGATTAGAACATCAACAGTTCCAAAATCTTCTAAAACTGCATCCACAAAGGTTTGAGCTTCATTGAAATCCGACGCATCCGATTGGTACCCTTTGGCTTTTACACCCAAAGCATTCAATTCTTTTTCCAATGCCAATGCAGATTCAACTGATGAACTATAGGTAAACGCAACATTCGCGCCGTTTTTTGCGAAAACTTCCGCAATTCCCTTTCCAATTCCTCTGCTTCCGCCAGTTATTATGGCAGTTTTTCCTTGTAATAATTTCATATCCGAATTTTATTTATATTTTTTTTGAAGCTATTTCCTGCTGTCATTCCAATCCACGATAAAAAGCGTGGGATTTTCCCTTCCATCAGGGCTAATTTACGTTTGCCAAATATAAGATAATTCCCTTTTTAAAAAAAATCCAATTCAAAATTACAATCCAAAAACATTCAATAAACAAGAAAAATTCATAGTATTGCAGAATGGCAACTAACAAAGGTGATTTTACAATGTTATATAATGAGTACTCGGTACTTGTCTATAATGTTGCACTTAATTATTTGCAAAACGTTGAAGATGCTGAAGAAATTACGCAGGATGTTTTTATACAATTGCATACATCATTGCATAAATTCCAAGAAAATTCATCATTAAAAACGTGGATTTACCGTATTACAATAAATAAATGTTTGGATTTCATTAAACATAAAAACAGTCAAAAACGCTTTTTTATTTTTGGCGAAAAAAGTAAAAACAAACTTGAACTCCTAAATATCCCCAACTTTGAACATCCAGGAATTCTATTAGAAAATAAAGAGAAAGCGGCATTATTATTTGAAATCATCAATGAATTAGGAGAAAAACAAAAAACAGTCTTTCTACTTTCAAAAGTCGATGGTTTGAGTAACCCTGAAATTGCTTTAATAATGGAATTGAGTGTTTCATCTGTTGAATCCTTAGTCTTTAGGGCTAAAACCATCTTAAAAGAAAAATTATCAAATAAATTTGAAGAATACCGCAAGAAAAAATAAATACTAACGTCTAATAAATTATGGAAGCGAACAACTGGATAAACGACATTCTAAATAGCAGCAACGGTATCACAAAAGTGACACCCGACGCCTTGTTATTTTCAAAAATCCAAAATGTAATTAGCATCCAAAATACCTTTTCAAGAAGATGGATTTGGATTGCAGCAGCATCATTTACTATTTTAGTATCATTAAATGTCAAAATGCTGTTGTCAAATATTACAAATACTAAAGCCCCAACGGAAACAATTGTTTCGTCTTTTTCAAATAGCAACCAATTATACTAAGCTACAATGGATAAAATAAAACTACTAACGTATGCCGTAGTTGGGCTTTTATTGCTCAATGTAGGAATTATAGGCTTTCTATTTTTTTCAAGACCAAATAGAAATCCTGAAGAAAATCATAGAAGGCCTAAAGATGTCATTGCTGAAAAATTGCATTTTGATGCGAAACAAATTGAAAAATACGAATCAATAATTCCTATTCATAAAGACAAAATCGATTCATTAGATGCAATAAATAGAGAGCTTAAGTCGGAATTGTATTCTCAATTAAAATCACCTGTTGTAAATATGATTGAAAAAGACAGTATAATAACTTTATTTTTAGCCAATCAAAAACGTATTGAAGAAACACATTTTAAACATTTTCAAGACATAAAAAGTATTTGTAAAGTTTCGCAGTTGCAAGATTTCAACGCTTTAACCCAAGAGTTAGGTAAAATGTTTTCCCATAAAAATTTCAAACCGCACCCGCCTATTGGAAGACCTCCAAGAAATGAAGATTTTCCTAAACCGCTAGGAGAAAAAAATCAAGTACGACAAGCAAATGATACCTATTATCCGTCGCCACCGCCAAGGGATAGAAATCATCCGAGACCGCCACGAGATGAAAATCGACCGCCTCCACCGCGTTGGGACGAAGAGCGTCCGAGACGTACTAGAGAAGATAACCGTCCACATTCTCCGCAATGGAATGAAGACAGACCGCAACATTCTAGAGACGAAAACCGTCCTCCACCACCACCTAGACCTGATGATGAGTAATAAGATTTTTATTATATCAATTGCTATTCTTTTTTTTCAATTAGGTTTTGCTCAAGGAAAAAAGGACAGTTTAGTATTGCGTCTAAATTTGAAATTTATAAACGGACCTTTAAAAATAGGGGAAAAATATATTTCTGATTCGAAAGATACGCTTGAAATTGATGTTTTTAGATTTTACATTTCTAATATCAAATTGCAATTTTCGGATGAAAGTACCTATTCGGAAGAAAACAGTTATCATTTAATTGATATTGAAAATCCGAATTCTTTTCATATTCCAATTGCAAAAAATTTAGGGAAAGCAATTTCAAAAGTTGTGTTCTCAATTGGGGTTGATAGTTTAGCATGCGTTTCTGGTGCAATGTCTGGTGATTTAGACCCCACAAAAGGAATGTATTGGGCTTGGCAAAGTGGCTTTATCAATATGAAAATAGAAGGCAAAAGTTCGAGTTGCAAAACGCGAAAAAACGCTTTTCAATTTCATATTGGCGGTTATATGAAACCCAATTACGCCATTAGAACCATCGAATTAAAACCCATAAATTCCAATTTAGAAATTAATGTGGATGTTGCAGAATTGTTTAAATACATAAAACTATCAGAAAATAATAGCATTATGATTCCAGGTAAAAAAGCGATGGAAATTGCTGATAAAGCTGTTGGAATGTTTAGTGTTAATAATACAGAAAACTAAAATGAAAGTTCCTTTTAAATATCTTTTAGTTATTGGAGTTGTAGTCCTTTTTTCATTGGCATTTACCTTTTTAAAGCCTACTCCACTCTATTTAGAAACTCCAAAAGGTTGGCCAAAACCACATTACGATTTCTCTAAAAATCCATTAACCGAAGAAGGATTTCTATTGGGAAGAACCTTATTTTACGATCCTATTTTATCGCGCGACAATACGATTTCATGTGCGAGTTGTCATTTGCAAGCTACAGGTTTTACGCACGTAGATCACGAGTTGAGTCACGGAATTGATGAAAAAATTGGAACCAGAAATTCGATGACTTTGATTAATTTGGCTTGGTCAAAAAGTTTTATGTGGGATGGCGGTGTCAATCATTTGGATGTGCAACCTTTAAATCCAATTACAAGCCCCTTTGAAATGGATGAAACATTATCAAATGTGGTGTCAAAACTTCAGAAAAGCGAGAAATACCAAGGACTTTTTTTGGCAGCTTTTGGAGATACTACAATTACAGGACAAAGGGTTTTAAAAGCATTATCACAATTTGAATTACTTCTAATTTCCTCAAATTCAAAATATGATAAAGTGATGCGAAAAGAAGCTGTATTTACAAATCAAGAACAAAACGGTTATGCATTATTCAAAACCAATTGTGCATCTTGCCACAATGAACCTCTATTTACAAGCGAAAAATTTGAGAAAAATGGATTGCCAATAGATACCACATTAAACGATATTGGAAGACAAAAAATCACTGAAAATCAAAAAGATTATTTACTATTTAAAGTGCCAACCTTAAGAAATATTCAATTTACATTTCCTTATATGCACGATGGTCGATTCAAAAAACTAATGGAGGTTGTAAAACATTATAATTCACTCGAGAATGATAAAAACTTGCCCAAACAATTACAAAAACCTATGCATTTGTCCGATAATGAAAGGGTAGATTTAGTTACTTTTCTTCATACATTAACTGATACAGAATTTATTTTTGATAAGCGTTTTTCGTTCTCGAAAGAATAAATAACATTATTTCCACAAGAAAATTATATTAAAATCGTCTAAATATTTAAATCAAAAAATTATGAGAAGAATTATTTTATTTTCATTCATTACTGTAAATTCAATTGCAATAATGGCACAATATAATACTATGTCAATGCCACAAGCGCTTTATGGAACAACATTTAATTTGAATATCCACGAATCTACAAAACAATTAGTTACAGGAAATCAAACCATCACAGGAGCAATTAACAATGAAACTTTTTGGGGTCCTACATTATTTATTAATAAAGGAGATTTAGTGCACATGAACGTAACAAATAATTTAAATGAATCTACAACACTACATTGGCACGGAATGCACTTACCCGCTGTAATGGATGGAGGTCCACACCAGGTTATTCCGGCTGGAACACTTTGGCAACCCTATTGGACTGTTATGAATCAAGCAGCTACTTTATGGTATCATCCTCATTTGCATACTACTACACATGCACAAATGACAAAAGGAATTGGAGGTTTTATAATTGTTAAAGATCCCGCTGAAACAGCATTAGCCTTACCAAGAACATATGGAGTTGATGATATTGTACTAGCTTTAACAAGTAGAAGTTATAACGCAACAACAAATACATTTGTTTCTCCTCCTGCTTCAGCAAGAGTTTATGGAGATTATATGCTTTCCAATGGAACTCCAAGTGCACAATATACTTTACCAAAGCAATATGTGAGACTTAGAATTTTAAATGCTGAAATTGAAAGAGGTTATAATTTAGGATTCAGTGATGGGAGAACTTTTTATGTAATTGGAAATGATGGAGGGCTTTTGGGTGCTCCAGTTGCAGTTACTAGATTACCAATACACGTAGGAGAAAGATATGAAATTATGGTCAACTTAGGAAACGATGTCGTTGGATCGAGTATCGATTTAAAAGCATATAATTCAGGACAATCGCAGAGTTTTCCTGGAGGTGAGCCTGCAACTGGCGGAGTTTTTGGAAGTTTATTAAACAATACTACATTTAATTTATTGCATATAAATATTGGAGCTTCAACAACAACTCCAATTATTGCGCTTCCAACTGCATTAATTGCAAATTCCTATTGGACAGCATCGGATGCAACTGTAAATAGAACTATCTCAATAACAAATGGAACTCCTGGTCCTGCTAGTGTTCCGTTTAATTTTGATAACGTTTCGTATGCCGAAGCGACAATAAATAAAACAGTAAATTTAAATGCAATAGAAAAGTGGTCAATAGCCAATACAAACCCGGCAGTTTTTGGGCATTCCTTTCACATCCATGATGTCGAATTTAAAATTGTCTCTAGAAATACTGGAACTGCAGCGGCATACGAGTCGGGTTGGAAAGATACTTTTTTTATAAGCAAAGGAGAAACCGTAAGTTTTGTAGCTAAATTTGATGATTTTGCAGATTCTGATGTAACGCATCCTTATATGTACCACTGCCATTTTGGTGGACACGAAGACGGAGGTATGATGGGGCAATTTATTGTTACAGATGCTTTAGGAGCCAATGAAAATGAAACAAGTACTAGTTTTAGTTTGTATCCAAATCCATCAAGTAACCTTTTATTTGTTAATTTGAAAGACGCCAATACTGAAATTTATTATGTCACTATTTCAACGATTACAGGGAGAGTTGTAATGATGTTACCGCAACCAGAATGGCAAAACGGAATTGACATCTCATCTTTAGAATCAGGAGTTTATACTTTTCAAATGATGGACAAACAGACAAAAAGTTTAACAACGAAAAAGTTTATCAAAAAATAATATATGAAAAAGCACTTCTTTCTATTTATTATAATCGCAATACTATTTGCCTTTAGCAGCTTTACTTTTTTTGAAAAGGGAAAATCAATATCTAATTTCAAATTAAAAAGTGCGACTACCAATAAATGGGTTTCGCTATCTGATTATAAAGATGCTAAAGGATTTATTGTTATTTTTACTTGTAATAAATGTCCAATGGCAAAATTCTATTCGCAGCGTTTGAATGCAATGGATGCAAAATACAAAAAATATGGAGTTCCTTTATTAGCAATTAATGCTATGGATACTTTAGCTTATGCAGAAGAGTCTTTCAAGAAAATGCAAAAAAAGATTAGTAAAGAGCAACTTACTTTTCCTTATTTGCAAGATAAAAAACAAACTGTTGGAAAGAATTTTAATGCAACCTATACGCCACAAGCATTTGTGATTTGGAAAGTTAATGGCAAATACATCATTAAATATCAAGGTGCAATTGATGATAATGCAGGAGAACCTGAAAAAGCAAAAAATCACTTTCTAACAGATGCTGTAGATCAATTATTACATGGTAAAGAAGTGACTGTTTCAAAATCAGAATCTTTTGGTTGCCGAATATTTTATAGGGGAATTGAAGATAAAATGAGATAAAATAAATAACAAAAAAATGAAACAAAAAATTACACTTGTAGGAATGTTATTATTGGGATTTTCGATGTTTGCACAAACGAATCCTGCAATTACAAAATGGTTACAAAATACTACTGCATTTGGCAGTTATTATACCTCTGGAAATTCTACTCCTATTCCAATGACTGTATTATCAAATTGCCAGCAAGTAAGATATAATACTACCGATGTATATATAAATGCAACTGGAATTCCTGCCTATCCAACTGGTATTTTTTCAGGGGATGGAAATAATAATTTAGCAGGAAATCAAAATGCTATTTACAAATTACCTTTAAATCCTTCTCAAAACACTGGAACCCTTACGGCTACATCCGGCGGAAATAATGGGATTTTTATTAATGGTATTTCTTTATTTGATTATAGAGATGGAGTTGCTTATAGTGCTACTGCCACAAATGGTATTTGTGGTGGTCCTCCTGGAAATCCAACCTGTGCAGGCGGAATGGGTGCAACACAAGCTTGGAATAGAGATGCAATTCCAGCCGAAAGATTAGGTTTTGATTGTGCAAAAGGGCATCCAGCTGGAACCAATTATCACCATCATCAAAATCCAAGTGCTTTCAAATATGATAGTACGACTTCAAACACGTATTCTTCTATTTGTAGTTTATATGATTCAGAAGGTTTGTATGCTATTAACCCATCAGTTCACTCACCACTAATTGGTTTTGCGTATGATGGTTTTCCAATTTATGGAGCCTATGCTCTCACAAACGTAAATGGAACTGGAGCAATTGCAAGAATGAAATCAAGCTATCAATTAAAAAGCCAAACTACAAGAACAAATGGACCAACTGTTGGACAAACCATTGGTACACAAACTTTTTTTAACGGATACTTTAAAGAAGATTATGAATATGTAGCGCATCCTTCTGATCCAACTTATTTGGATGAACATAATGGAAGAATTTGCGTTACTCCAGAATATCCAGGAGGAATATATTGCTATTTTGCAACTGTAAATTCTGATCATTCATCAGCATATCCTTATATTATTGGACCTACATTTTATGGGAATAAAACTGGTGCAAAAGTGACAACTGTACCATCTAGTTTAACTACTTTTTTAGCTAATGAAAGTTTTATTTTAGACAATGCATCCATTTCAATTTTTCCAAATCCAACAAGTGATTATTTTACGGTTCAAACAGATTTTGTTGAAAAAGATTTAGATGTTTATTTGATAAATGAATTAGGACAGATTCTAAAAACTAGCAAGATTTTGCAAGGGAGTACATTGAGTATTATTGAAACTGATACTTTTTACAATGGTATCTATTTCTTAAAAATTTCGGATGGAAAAAACATAAAAAGTTATAAAGTCATTATAAATAAATAAGTAAAAAAAAAGCTCCTCAATAAAATTGAGGAGCTTTTTTTAAAAAGAACTTTATATTATTAAAATGCCACATTCCATCGAGGTAACTTAGCATTTTCATCTAAGAAATTTTGCAAAATTTGACCTTCAATAAATGTTGGAATTACTTTATTTTTTTCATTAAAAGTTTCATACCAATGTACTTCTAATCTGTCAATATTTTCTGATTTCATTTGAGCTGGCCATGAATATTTTCTTCCAGTCTTAGCAAATTGATGTCCGTTTACAATTTTATCACGTAAACCACCATTTTTACTTTTCAAAGTTCCATCGTTTTGGATAGTTCCGGTAGAACCGACCATAATCAATTCTTTTTCTTCGGCATCAACAGAATAAACTAGAAATAAGCCACTTCCTGATTCAGATGCATTACAAACTTCTTCTAAACTGTCATCAGTTGTAAATGTAAATTGATTTTTAACTTTGAATTTTTTTAATTCTTTATACATATCTTTTCTTTTTAATGTAATTATTTACAAAAAAATACCCCACGAAAATCCGTGAGGCATTTAATATTTATTGGTTTTAAGGATTAACCTAAAACTTCTTTTACTTTTTTACCTATTTCAGCAGGAGAATCTACAACGAAAATTCCACATTCTCTCATGATGCGTTTTTTAGCTTCTGCAGTATCATCAGCACCTCCAACAATTGCACCAGCATGACCCATTGTTCTTCCTTTTGGAGCAGTTTCACCTGCAATAAAACCAACAACTGGCTTACGATTTCCATCGGCTTTAATCCATTGTGCAGCATCGGCTTCCAATTGACCACCAATTTCACCAATCATAACGATACATTTGGTTTCAGGGTCATTCATTAATAATTCAACTGCTTCTTTTGTAGTTGTTCCAATAATTGGGTCACCACCAATTCCGATTGCTGTAGTGATTCCTAAACCTTGTTTTACAACTTGGTCAGCAGCTTCATAAGTTAGTGTTCCTGATTTAGAAACAATTCCAACAGTTCCTTTTTTGAAAACAAAACCTGGCATAATACCAACTTTAGCTTCTCCTGGCGTAATTACACCTGGGCAGTTAGGGCCTATTAATCTGCAATTTTTTCCTTTTATATATTGATTTGCTTTAATCATATCAGCAACAGGAATACCTTCTGTAATTGTAATAATTACTTTAATACCTGCGTCTGCAGCTTCCATAATGGCATCTGCAGCGAATGCAGGTGGGACAAAAATGATAGTTGTATCAGCACCAACTTGGTCAACAGCATCTTTTACAGTATTGAAAACTGGACGGTCTAAGTGAGTTGTACCCCCTTTTCCCGGAGTTACACCACCAACTACATTCGTACCGTATTCAATCATTTGTGAAGCATGAAAAGTACCTTCACTTCCTGTAAATCCTTGAACAATTATTTTAGAATCTTTATTAACTAAAACACTCATGATATATATATTAAATTGTTTTTTTTTAATGTGATGCAAAAGTAAGGTTTTGATACCTTAAAGTAAAGTATTTTAAACTTAAATTTTTATAAAAATCTATATAACTTGGCTCATTTGAAATCCACGGAATAATTTATCGTCTTTTAATTCCCAAATAACCATAAAATTTGCTAATAAAATTGCCTCTCTTGGATTTTCAAATGTTTTCACAGAATGGGAATATCTTACAGAAATTAAATTTCCTTCTTTTAAAATATGAGATATTACTACTTTTGAACGAATGTATGACTTACTCAATTCTGATGCTAATGAAAGTAAATCATCACGTTTCATTTGTATGAATCCCTTACTACTATTCCAATCTAAAATTACATCAGAATGCAAAAAAGTATCCAATATTTCTGGATTTATTAAAGCATCCGATTTATAAAAATCAAGTACAATTTTTTTTGTGTTCATAATTATTTTAGTTTAAAAAGTATTTCAGGTATTTTTTTTATGTTGGCAAGTTGTTTTAATTTTTCGCGAGATTCTTCTACGGGAGTTCCAAAATAGCTCTTTCCCCCTTCTATAGATTTTGTTACACCTGTTTGCCCCAACACAACTGCTTTTGTTCCAATTGTAATACCACTTGTGGTTCCTACTTGTCCCCAAAGTGTAACCTCGTCTTCTATAATTACACAACCCGCAATTCCAGTTTGTGAAGCAATCAAACATTTTTTACCAATAATAGTATCGTGTCCAACGTGAACTTGGTTGTCAATTTTTGTTCCTTCTCCAATTGTCGTATCACCTGTAACTCCTTTATCAATAGTACATAAAGCACCAATTCCAACATTATTTTCTATAACAACACGTCCACCAGAAATCAATTGATCGAAACCTTCCGCCCTTTTTTTATAATAAAAAGCATCTGCGCCAAGAATTGTTCCAGCATGAATAATTACATTATCACCAATTATAGTATGATCATAAATAGATACATTGGAATGGATTAAGCAGTTTTTACCAATTACAACATTATTTCCAACGAATGTATTTGGCTGAATTACTGTTCCTTCTCCAATTTTAGCTGAAGATGCTATTGAAACATTAGAATACTGAAATGGCTTGAAATGTATCGTCAATTTATTAAAATCACGAAATGGATCTTCTGAAATTAATAGTGCTTTTCCTTGTGGACAGGCAACGTTTTTATTGATTAAAATTATAGTTGCAGCTGATTGAAGTGCTTTATCATAATATTTTGGATGATCCACAAAAACGATATCTCCATGCTCAACAACGTGAATTTCATTCATCCCAGTAACTGGAAAAGTTGCTTCGCCAACAAACTCACAATCAATAATTGTGGCAATTTCTTGCAAATAGTAGGTTTTTGGGAATTTCATTTTTTACTTAATCTTATTATAAATGCATTATTAAATTCTACTCTTTTCGACTATAAAACATTGAAAATTAGACGAATTAAATTAATCCTTAACTCTTTCCATATAAGAACCGGAGGCAGTATCGATTTTGATTTTATCCCCTTCATTAATAAACAAAGGCACATTAACAGAAGCACCCGTCTCGACCGTAGCCGATTTTGTTGCATTTGTTGCGGTATTCCCTTTGATTCCTGGCTCTGCATAAGTTACTTCAAGTATAACAGAAGCTGGCATATCTACAGAAAGTGGTAAATCAGTTTCGGTATTAATACTCACCATTACATTTTCACCTTCTTTTAATAATCCTGGGGAATCTAAAATATTTTTATTTAAAGAAATCTGTTCAAATGTTTCAATATTCATAAAATGAAACACATCACCTTCTGGATATAAATATTGGAATTTATGGTTTTCAACACGAACTTCCTCGATTTTGTGACCCGCAGAAAATGTATTATCTAATACCTTTCCATTGGTTAAACTTCTCAATTTAGTTCGAACAAAAGCAGGACCTTTACCTGGTTTAACATGTAAAAATTCTATTATTTTGTATATATCATTATTGTATTTGATACATAATCCGTTTTTTATATCTGATGTAGATGCCATTTTATTGTTTTTTTATTCCTCTCCCCGACCCTCTCCAAAGGAGAGGGAGACGAAAAGTGAAGTTGTTAATAGTTGAAATTTATTTAATTATTTGTTTTTTACTTATAATATTTATAATCGCACTTCCTTCCATTTGGGGAGGGCTGGGGTGGGGATTAATAATTTCCAGAATATCCTTTCATTACTCCTCTTGATGAATTTCTAATGAAATCTAAAATTTCATCACGTTCTGGAGTTGCTTCCATTTCTGCTTCAATAATTCCAATTGCTTGGGTTGTATTATAATTTTTTTGATACAGAATTCTATATATTTCTTGAATTTCTCTAATTTTTTCAGTTGTAAAACCTCTACGTCTTAATCCAACAGAATTAATTCCAACATAAGACAATGGCTCTTTTGCTGCTTTTGTGAATGGTGGAACATCTTTTCTTACCAAAGAACCTCCAGAAATCATTGCGTGATCTCCAATATGAATGAACTGATGAATTGCTGCCAAACCGCCAATAATTGCATATTTACCAACAGTTACATGTCCCGCAAGCGCCACTCCATTTACAATTATAGCGTTATCACCGATATGACAATCGTGCGCAATGTGAGCCGTTGCCATAACCAAACAGTTATTTCCCAGTGTTGTTTGTCCGGAAGCTATTGTACCTCTATTGATGGTTACACATTCTCGAATGGTGCAATTATCACCAATTATAGCCAAAGAATCTTCTCCGCCAAATTTTAAATCTTGGGGAACTGCCGAAATTACAGCGCCAGGAAATATATTGCAATTTTTTCCAATTCTTGCGCCTTCCATAATGGTTACATTGGATCCAATCCAAGTTCCATCACCAATTACCACATTATTGTGAATGGTTGTAAAAGGCTCAATTACTACATTTTTGGCAATTTTTGCTCCCGGATGAACGTATGCTAAAGGTTGATTCATATTTTTAATTTAATCCATTTACTGCTAAAATCGAGTAATCGAATTAACGATTAACCAAATCAACATCAATATTATTGTTTTTTTGCAATTTGAGCCATCAATTCGGCTTCAGCAACCAATTTCCCATTGGCATAAGCATGTGCTTGCATGTGACAAATTCCTCTTCTAATTGGCGTTATTAATTCGCATTTAAATGTTAATGTATCTCCCGGTAAAACTTTATGCTTGAATTTTACATTGTCAATTTTCATAAAATAAGTCAAGTAATTTTCAGGATCTGGTACCGTACTCAATACTAATATCCCACCTGTTTGCGCCATTGCTTCTACAATAATAACCCCTGGCATTACTGGTGCTCCAGGAAAATGACCTACAAAAAAACTTTCGTTCATGGTAACATTTTTCATTCCCACAATGTGACTTTCAGACATTTCTAAAATTCTGTCTAAAAATAAAAAGGGAGGTCTGTGAGGCAAAATACTCATGATTTTATGAATATCCATCAACGGCTCTAAGTTTAAATCATAAATAGGAACGTGATTTCGTTGTTCAATTTTTATAAGCTTAGCCATTTTTTTTGCAAATTGTGTGTTTACAAAATGTCCCGGTTTATTAGCAATTACCTTTCCTTTAATTCTTGTTCCAATTAAAGCTAAATCACCAATTACATCTAACAATTTATGACGTGCCGCTTCATTTGGATAATGCAACGTTAAATTATCTAAAATCCCATTTGGTTTAACCGTAATTTGATCTTTTCCAAAAGCACGTTTTAAATTCTCCATTGTAGTTTCAGAAATATCTTTATCTACGTATACAATAGCGTTATTTAAATCGCCACCTTTTATCAATCCGTTGTCTAAAAGTGATTCTAATTCATGAAGAAAACTAAAAGTTCTTGAATCTGCAATTTCATTTTTGAAATCAGAAATATTCTTCAATGTAGCATTTTGAGTACCTAAAACCTTCGTTCCAAAATCGACCATTGTAGTCACTTGGTAGTCATCGCTGGGCATTACAATAATTTCACTTCCTGTAGTTTCATCAGAAAAAGAAATTACCTCTTTTACAACATAATATTTTCGAATCGCTTCTTGTTCAACAACTCCTGCCCTTTCTAAAGCTTCAACAAAATATTTTGAAGAACCATCCATAATAGGAAGTTCCGAAGAATCTAATTCAATAATAACATTGTCTAAATCACATCCTATTAATGCCGCTAAAACGTGTTCTGGTGTTTGAATTTTAACTCCTAATTTTTCTAAATTTGTCCCGCGTTGTGTATTTACAACATAATTTGCATCTGCTTCAATAATTGGAGCTCCTTCTAAATCAATTCTTACAAATGAAAACCCGCTATTTATTGGTGCCGGTTTGAAAGTCATTTTCACATCTTTTCCAGTGTGCAAACCAACTCCTGTTAGAGAAATTTCGTTACTTATGGTATTTTGTTTAACCATCATTTTTTAGATTATTTACTGTTCTTTTTTAGTTTTTCGATTTCCTTAACAATAGTAGGTAAATTCTTGAAATGGACATACGATTTATAGTACTCTTTATAATCCAAAGAAGGCGTTCCTTGCAAAACTTCTCCATCTTTTATATTTCTGCTCACCCCTGATTGGCCTTGAATGCGAACATTATTACCAATTGTAATGTGTCCTGCAATTCCAACTTGTCCGCCAATCATACAATTGTGTCCAATTTTTGTTGAACCTGCAATTCCTGTTAATGCCGCAATAACTGTGTTTTCTCCAATTTCAACATTGTGACCAATTTGAATTTGGTTATCTAATTTAACACCTTTTCTAATTATTGTTGATCCCATTGTGGCTCGGTCAATTGTTGTACAAGAACCGATATTCACATTGTCTTCAATTATTAAATTTCCAATTTGAGGAATTTTACTGAATGTTCCGTCAGGATTTGGTGCAAAACCAAAACCATCAGCACCTAAAACAGCCCCAGAATGAATGGCACAATTGTTTCCAATTTCCGTTTCCGAAAAAACTTTTGCGCCTGCAAAAATAGTAACATTATTGCCAATGACAACATTATCTCCAATAAAACAGTGCGGATGAATTTTTACATCGTTACCTATTAGTACATTTGAACCAATATACGCAAAACTACCTAAGTATAAATTATCACCATATTTTACGTTTTCTGAAATTACTGATGGCTGTTCAATTCCAACTTTATTTCCTTTGGCATGAGCATAAAACTCTAGTAATTTTGAAAAAGCAAGATAGGCATCAGCTACTTTAATAAGAGTTGTAGTAATATTTCCTTCAGGAATAAATGTAGCATTTACAATAGTTATTGTTGCTTTTGTGGTATAAATATAATTGTTGTATTTTGGGTTTGACAAAAACGTCAATGACCCCTCAACACCTTCTTCAATCTTTGTTAACATGGAAACTTCAGCGTTTGGATTTCCCACTACTTCACCTTCTAGAATCCCCGCTATTTGTTCTGCTGTAAATTTCATCTTGACAAAAATATAAAAAATAGATTTTAAATGTTAATTTTCAACGAGTTGTTTTGGAAAACAAATGTAATATTTCGTGACTTGTTTGGATAATGACTTCAAATTCAATTGATCCGATACTTCTACAACATCTTCAACCGTCATATCTTTCTTTAAAATCCGAATAGGTTCCGCTTCTATACTATAAGCTTGATTTTTGATTTTCCCTTTAAATACAAAATAATTTGCGTCTTGAATTGAAATATTATTTTCTTTTGAAAAAGCAGCAATAGATACTTCCAAAACTTCTTTTGAAAATTTCTCGTTATTGAGTTTTATTTTTAATAAATCTCTGTTTATGATCATTTTACTCAAGGAACTCAAAATAAAATCGTCATTATTCAACCACGATTTCAAAGCGCTAATAATATCAAAATCATCTAATTGAGCAAATTTATCTAAGGTTTCATTATCAAACGTTGAAATTTCGACCTTGTTTTTCATAAAAAATAATAACGGTTCGCTGCAAGGCAAAACAATTCCTTTTTGAGTTAATTCTTTAGCTCGTTTTAGCACTTTGGTTAAAATTAACTCTGCTACTAAACTCGTTTTATGAAAATAGACTTGCCAATACATTAATCGGCGCGCCATTAGAAACTTTTCTACTGAATAAATTCCCTTTTCTTCAATTACCAATCGGTCGTCAACTACCGTCATCATTTGGATTAACCTATCAGAACTGATATTTCCTTCTGCCACACCCGAATAGAAACTATCTCGTTTCAGGTAATCCATCCTGTCCATATCCAATTGACTCGAAATTAATTGCAACATAAATTTACGGTGGTAATCGCCTTTGAATATTTGAATTGCCAAACTTAATTGGCCCTCAAATTCTTCATTTAATTTATTCATAAACAACAACGAAATGGCTTCGTGATTCACATCTTCGACAATGCTGTGTTCCATTGCATGAGAAAACGGACCGTGACCAATATCGTGTAATAATATTGCAATTAGCAACGCATTTTCTTCTTCTTCAGAAATCAAAACCTCTTTAAATTTCAATACTTCAATGGCTTTTTGCATGATGTGCATACAACCCAAAGCATGATGAAATCGAGTGTGATGTGCACCGGGATAAACCAAATACGACAATCCCATTTGAGAAATTCGTCGCAAACGTTGAAAATACGGATGCTGTACTAAATCATAAATAAAGGGATTTGGAATCGTTATAAATCCATAAATTGGATCATTCAGAATTTTTAATTTGTTGATTTGGCTCACGTTCTAATTGAATTTAGTGTTGCAAATATACACAATATTCGTTTTACGAAAACGGAAAATACAAACAAAAAAAGACCGCTCAAAAGGAACGGTCTTTACCATAATTAGCAATAAAATCTACCAAATAACTACGCGAAGCAAGTCGGGTTGGAACATTTTATTTCCTGCTTTTACATTAAATGCTTTATAAAATTCAGGCATATTACTCAAAGGTCCATTGATTCTGAATTGCGCCGGTGCGTGAACATCTGTCATAATTTGCGTTGCCAATGCCTCATCTTTAATATTTACCATCCAAGCATATCCATAAGCAAGGAAATACCTTTGATCGGGTGTTAAATTGCTAATTTTCTGTTTGTTTTTATACTGAGGCGTTTTCTTAAACGCTTCATAACCCATTACAACGCCACCTAAATCGGCAATATTTTCTCCTTGAGTGGCATCACCATTAATGTGTTTGTCACCTAAAATAGTAAACTTATTGAATTGAGAAACTATTAATTTTGTTTTAGCTTGAAATTTTTTCAAATCTTCCGCTGTCCACCAATTGTTCAAATTTCCGTTTTCATCATATTGACTTCCTTGATCGTCAAATCCGTGCGTAATTTCGTGACCAAAAGTAGAACCACCAATAATTCCATATAAAATGGCGTCATCTGGCATTCTTCCTTCATATCCAGGAACCATAATATTACATGCTGGAACCACAATTTCGTTATTACTCGGGTTGTAATAGGCGTTATAGGTTTGCGGCTGCATGCTCCATTCGGTTCTGTCAACAGGTTTTCCGAATTTATTTATCATATCATTATAACTCCAAATATTGGCTTGCATCACATTGGCACAATACGATTTTCTATCGATATTCATCGTGCTCATGTCTTTCCATTTGTCGGGATAGCCAACTTTCATTACAATTTTACTTAATTTATGCAATGCTTTCACTTTTGTAGCTTCACTCATCCAATCTAATTTTTTGATGTGATCGGCATATACTTCTCGGATGTTGTTTCCAATTTCCAACAACTTTTCTTTCGAGCCTTTCGGCAAATATTCAGAAACGTAAACTTGGCCAATTAATTCTCCCAAAGAACTGTCCGTTTGTCCTACTACTCGTTTCCAACGTGGTTTTTGCTTTGAAACACCATTTAAAACGGTAGAATAAAATTTGAAGTTTTGATTTTCGATACCACTATTTAAATAAGATGCATACGAATTGACCAAATCCCATTTCAAATACGTTTTCCAATCTTCTATGGAATATGTTTTTACCAATGAATTTAATGCTTTGTAGAATTCTGGTTGTCCAACAATTATAGTGTCTGCTTTTGCGACACCAAAAATGGGTAAAATAGCTTTCCACGCAATATTTGGAGTTGACTTACTTAAATCGGCAACGGTCATTTTGTTGTAATTTTTTATTGGATCACGAAGCGCTTCCAATTTGCGGGAAGCTTTCGCTAAATCAGTTTCCAATTTCATAATTGTTCCTGCATTTTTTGTAGCAACAGCTTCGTCTTTACCAATTAACTTCATCATTGCTTTCAAGTGATTTACATATTCATTTCTAATAGAAACGGTACGTTCGTCGGTATTGAAATAGTAATCTCTATCGCCTAACCCCAAGCCACCTTGTCCTAAAAACAAAGCATATTTAGTACTGATTTTGTCATCTTGTCCCAAATAGAATGAAAATGCTGGGCTTGCACCAATAGTATGTAAATGGGCAATTGTGGACATTAAGGAAGGAACGTCTTTGATACTTTCGATGTTAGCAAATTCTGATTTTAAAGGAGCAATTCCCGCTTTTTCAATTGCAAGAGAATCCATTCCTGATGCGTAAAAATCACCGATTTTTTGTTTGTTAATTCCTTTTTCTGCGCTTTCGTCTTTAGCCGATTTTTCGCAAATTTGTTTAATTTGGTTGTTGATGGTGTCTCCAATAGTTCTGAAAATACCATTGCTTTTCTCCGTTGATGGAATTGGATGGTTTTTAAACCAGCCACCATTTGCATATAGAAAAAAGTTTTCAGCTGGATTAACCAATGTATCTCTGTTGGATACTAATGGATCAATGAAATCAACTTCTTTTTTGTTGCAACTTATTAATTGTAAACTTGCAAAAGCAAGAATAAACAGTTTTTTAGAATTCGTCATCTTTAGTTTTATTAGTATTTAGAGTTCCTATTTGCAGGAAATTTCAAATTTAAAGAATATTATTGGTTTGCACTAAATAATTTTAAAAGTCATTAAATGAAATAATTTTATATTTACGAATTGAGTTCTAATAAAATCGAGACGTTTTTAGCCCTGATTACTTCACTTAATTTTATTTTATTGGTGTTCAGTGAACTCTATTTGAAGTGGAACTCCAATGCTTTTGGACGTGGAGTGTAGCGAAAATCAGGACATGATCAAAGCGAACTGACGGAGTAAATAGCTTCCAAAGAAAAAAATTACAATAAAATTAAGAAGTTGGCGTTGAAATAGTGTTAAATTGCTAGACAATAAAAATTAAATTTTAGTTCTAAAAATTACAATATGGAAAACATTAAAATACTTTGGGTTGATGATGAAATTGAGCATTTAAAACCACATGTTTTGTTTTTAGAAATGAAAAATTATAACGTGACTACCTGCAATAATGGACGAGACGCTATTGATATTTTCGAAGAGGGAAATTTTGACATTGTGTTTTTGGATGAAAACATGCCTGGAATGAGTGGTCTAGAAACATTGGCGGAAATGAAGGAAAAGAAATCTTCAACACCTATGATTATGATTACCAAAAGCGAGGAGGAATATATAATGGAGGAGGCAATTGGTTCAAAAATTGCGGATTATTTGATAAAACCGGTGAATCCAAATCAGATTTTATTGAGTTTGAAAAAGAATTTGGATCATACAAGATTGATTTCACAAAAAACAACCTTAGATTATCAGAAAGAATTTCGCAAGATTTCTATGGAAATGGCCATGGTGAATTCCTATGAAGATTGGGTTGAATTGTATAAAAAACTGATTTTTTGGGAATTAGAATTAGAGAATATCAACGACCACGGAATGATTCAGATTTTAGAATCTCAAAAAGCGGAAGCGAATTCCCAATTTGGTAAATTTATTGAGCGAAATTATGAAGATTGGTTTGCTTCAGTAAAAGCAGATAAACCGATTCAATCGCATACCCTTTTTCGCGAATTAGTAGTTCCTGAAATCACTAAAAAAGAGAAACCGATTTTGTTTGTGGTGATTGATAATTTGCGTTACGACCAATGGAAAGTTTTTGAAAGCGTGGTGAACAATCACTACAAATTAGAAAAAGAAGTACCTTATTATGCGTTGCTTCCAACAGCGACACAATATGCTAGAAATGCCATTTTCTCAGGATTGACACCCTTAGAAATGGAAAAACAGTTTCCTCAATATTGGAAAAACGATCCGGATGAAGGTGGAAAAAATTTATATGAAGCCGAGTTTTTGACGGCCCATTTAAAACGATTGGGCTTGAATATCAAGCAAGATTATTTTAAAATCACAAATTTGGCTGCCGGTAAAAAGCTGGTTGATAATTTTAAATCACTGAAAAACAATAACTTAGTTACGGTGGTTTATAATTTTGTAGACATGCTTTCACATGCCAAAACAGAAATGGATGTGGTTAAAGAATTGGCTTCAGATGATAAGGCGTATCGATCGCTGACATTGAGTTGGTTTAAGAATTCGCCACTTTTAGAAATCATTCAGCAGGCTCAAAAATTAGGATTTAAACTGATATTAACTACCGATCACGGAACTATAAATGTAAAAAATCCATCGAAAGTTATTGGAGATAAAAACACGAGTTTGAACTTGAGGTATAAAACAGGTAGAAGTTTAACCTACGAAGATAAAGATGTTTATGCAGTTAAAGATCCGAAAAAAATTGGGTTACCAACAATTAATATGAGTAGTTCTTATATTTTTGCAAAGAATGATAATTTCTTGGCGTATGTTAATAATTATAATCATTATGTTAGTTATTATCGCAATACCTACCAGCACGGTGGAATCTCATTAGAAGAAATGATTATTCCATTTTTGGTTATGAACCCAAAATAGAATTTAGATTTAAAAAAAAGATAAATGAAGATTATTTTCTCATTAGATGAATTAGAAAATGTTGCTCAAACAATTATCGCACAAAGTCCAAATAAAGTAATTTTATTTAATGGTGAAATGGGCGTCGGCAAAACCACATTAATCAAAAAAATATGTTCAGTTCTTGGAGTGAAAGGCGCAACAAGTAGCCCGACTTTTTCTTTAGTTAATGAATACCAAACTACTACAAATCAAGTGATTTATCATTTTGATTGTTATCGATTAAAAAGTGAAGTCGAAGCCTTGGATATGGGAATCGACGAGTATTTATATTCTGAAAATTGGTGTTTTATTGAATGGCCTGAAAAGATAACAACCCTAATTCCTGATTTACATTCTGTTGTAAATATTAAATTACAATCTGACGGGAAACGGCTATTGGAGTTAGAATAAAAAACTTAATTTTGGAAATAATTTGTAAAATTTGTGGTATTATAAACAAATGAAAACGAAAAAATCAACTACCGATTTTCCTTATACGTTTATTTTTCATAAATTTATAGATTAATTTCAAAAATCAATGGCAATTACACCTTTTTCCAAAATACAGTTAATCCCTCAAGAGGAAAAACTTGAAATTACAAAGCATCGAAGCGAACTTTTCATTGGAATCCCCAAAGAAACCAGTTATCAAGAGCGCAGAATTTGTTTAACTCCGGATGCTGTAAATTCATTAGTATCCCACGGACATCGCGTTATGATTGAATCAGGTGCTGGTTTGAGTGCCAGTTATTCCGACAAAGAATACAGCGATGCAGGTGCCGAAATGACCGCTGACACAAAAAAAGTATTGAGTTGCCCGATGATTTTAAAAGTCGAACCTCTAACTCTTACCGAAATTGAGCTAATTAACCCCGAAACTATTGTTCTTTCTGCGATTCAAATAAAAACACGCCGAAAAGAATATTTCGAAGCGCTTGCAAAAAAGAAAATTACCGCATTAGCGTTTGAATATATCAAAGATGAAGACGGATCCTACCCTGCTGTAAAATCACTAAGTGAAATTGCTGGAACCGCATCAATATTAATTGCATCGGAATTGATGATTAACAATCAATTTGGAAAAGGATTGCTTTTTGGAAACATTACAGGCGTTCCTCCAACAGAAGTTGTCATTCTTGGCGCAGGAACTGTGGGAGAATTTGCTGCTAAAAGTGCTTTAGGACTTGGGGCAAATGTAAAAGTTTTTGACAATTCAATTACCAAATTAAGACGTTTACAAAACAATTTAAACCAACGTATTTTTACTTCAACTATTCAACCAAAGGCATTATTAAAAGCGTTACGTCGTTGTGATGTTGCTATTGGTGCGATGCGTGGGAAAGAACGCTCTCCGGTTGTGGTAACTGAAACAATGGTTGAATTAATGAAAAAAGGATCCGTAATTGTTGACGTTAGTATTGACACAGGAGGTTGTTTTGAAACTTCAGAAGTAACCACACATGAAAAACCTACCTTTATAAATCATGATGTCATTCACTATTGCGTGCCCAATATTCCCTCCCGTTATTCCAAAACGGCATCGCTTTCAATTAGCAATATTATTACTCCCTTCCTACTTCAAATTGCCGATGATGGTGGTATTGAACGCGCCATTCGTTGTGACAAAGGATTGAAAAACGGTGTTTATTTATACCACGGAATACTTACTAATAAGGCAATTGGCGATTGGTTTAATTTACTGTACAGTGATATTAATTTAATTGTTTTTTAACTGCACTTTGACTTACCTTTGCAAAAATATTTAAAATGAAATTTTACCAACGATTCGCATATTATCTTGTAGGACTTGTAATAGGCTGTTTTTTTGTAGCCATGGTTTTAAGTGGTAAAGACACCAGATGCAACTATTTTCCAAATGCAAGGGTTTTGAATGATTTGAGCACCAAACCTTTTAATGTTTCTGATGTTGCAGCTGCAAAATTGAAAGAAAATTGGGTCGATTTGAAAGATATTAAGAACACTTTGAAATATGGTGATGTTGATTTTGATAAAAGTAACGTAAAATACGAAAGTGGCAAAATATACATTGTAGAAGGCAAAACAATTAAGAATCAACTTATTGTTCTTGAATTTATAAATTATGCTGACAAAGTTGTTTTAAAAGACATCATAAAAAAGTAATTTTTATTGAATTATAGTTGCAAATACAAATACTAAATGTATATTTGCACTCCTAATAAAGGGCGATTAGCTCAGCTGGTTCAGAGCACCTCGTTTACACCGAGGGGGTCGGGGGTTCGAACCCCTCATCGCCCACCATTCCGGACAAATTCAATTTTTTTGAATTTGTCCTTTTTTTTGTCCTCTGCGAAAGGCTATTAATACTGGAAATTTTTATAAATAATGGGTTCGAATTTGTGGTTCGAACTTTTTTATTTTCCAAATGAATTTCTTTTTCAAATTCGGATAGTTATTATTTCACTTTTTAAAGAACGTTATCAGTTCTTTTGCACACAATTTATTTTTACTTCAATTATTCACTCCAGTAAACGATCAGTCCTTCGGCTTGCCCGATAATTTCTTGTAGAGTGGTATTTAGCTTCAAAATACTTATTTTATACCGAAACTCTTTCTTGACTGACTTGGCTTATTCCTTGTTCATCAAGCACAATTGCAAATTGTTCTTTATTTATGAAAGTTTGATAATATTCTTTCGGTGTGTAGCCATGAACTTTCTTAAAAACTCTATAAAATGTAGCTTCTGATTGGAAACCTGAATCTTTAAAAAGTGATTCAATTGAATAGAGATCTAAATACTCATTTTGAAGTAAATCTATTGCTTTATTAATTCTAAAAGAATTTATAAATTCTGAATAATTTTTATAACCATTTTTAATTATTACTTCCCTAATATTTATAGTTGAAATTTCACTGTCGTTAGCTAAATTATTTATGGTGTAATTGTATTTTAAAAATGATTCGTTCTTTTTAATTAACCTAATAATATTTGATAATGTTTCTAAGTTTTTTTTATCATTTAAAGATACTTTTTTTAATGAAGTATTCATTTTTGAAATTTGTGGCATTATTGATGGATTTAATAATATAAATGATGCGATAATTAAAGTTGATACAGAATACAATATTTTTGAAACTTCTCCTAGAAATATAAAATCATTTTTTATTGCTAATAATCCAAACAATAAACATAACATAGAAGCAATTTTATTTAACATAAAGATTCTAATAAATTTTATCTTGTTTTTATTTATTGAATCACTGAAAGTAGTTTTGTAAAAGTAATACACCAATTTTAAGCTTAATACTAAATAAAATGATGGTTGAAGTAAACGAACAAAAATTATTATATTATTTTGATTTGAAAAATAAATACTATTTAAAAGACTTATTTGATCTATTTCTAGTGAACCAGAATAAAAAGAATCCGGTTTTAAAAAAATAAATGTTGGAATAATTAATATAAAAATTGATACAATATGAATTAAATCTTTTTTCTGAAATGTCGGTTGTATTTTAATAATTGATTTTAAATATAAATAGTGAAATATACTATATAGACTTAGTATTAATGATAAAAATATAAATCCAATAATGGAAATTTTAGTAATAGATTTATATTCTATTAGAAGTTGTACAGTAATTATTGAAATGCTAATTAGGAAGTATGAAGTCAAAATAATAACTGAATAGTAATTATGTATTTTGATTCGAAATAACAAAATAATTACTGTTAATATCAGTATAATTGCAGAAGAAAATAATACTAAATCTGTTATTATATTTATCATCATAATTAGATTTTAACACAGTGCAAAAATACTAATTAAAAACAATCAAAAGTTTAAAAATAATCCGAAAATTAATATTATTAACTATCAAATATTATTTTTTGATATTAAAAAAAAGGTTCACACTAAAATTTTCATTAAAATATATACTTGTTTTGCACAAATATTCTTAATTGTAATAAAGAATGCATTTTACATTGAAAATACTTTTACTCTTATTAGTTACTTTTTCTGGTTATTCTCAGCGATTGCACCACCAAATGCTTTCTTCGCAAGGCACTAGTTCTCACGCTTCTGGCGGAGTTTTTGTCCGACAAACGG
>JBIPNF010000113.1:0-7843 GCA_044373885.1 Flavobacterium sp.
CCAAAACGGGCTGCAATATTGGGCATTATATGAATTATTGTATGTGCCGATTTGGTTTTTTCCTGAAGCGATTCAATTGATAATCCACTTACTGCCGATGCAATGATTTTGTTTTTTATTGAAGGTAAAATTTCTTCTAAAACTACATCAACTTGGTAAGGTTTTATGGTCAATATGATGATGTCAGCATCTTGAATTTTGTGCTTATTGTCTGAGGAAACTGTAATTCCTTGTTGCTCTAAATACAGAATACTTTCGGTATTTCGTCTGGTAATAGTTACTTGATTTCCAGAAGAATATTTGGAGATTCCAATAGCAATTGCAACTCCTAAATTTCCGCCACCGATGATGTGAATTTTCATTTTTTGTTGTTTAGAAACCTAATATTAATTTCGCAATAGAAAAATAAATAAGAATTCCGAAAATATCGTTACTTGTAGTGATAAAAGGTCCTGTTGCTAAAGCGGGATCGATTTTAAATTTATTCAACAATAATGGAATAAATGTTCCTATTAATGAGGCTATTATTATTACAGAAATCAATGCCGTAGTAACAATTACGCCAATAATAATTTCAACATTTAGCAGGAAATGACTCCCTAAAAATAAAATGGTTGCTAGAATTATTCCGTTCAATAAACTCAAAGAAACTTCTTTTATTAATCTGTTAAATAAAGAACCGCTTAAGGAGTCGTTTGCCAAACCTTGCACGATAATTGCGGAAGATTGTACCCCAACATTTCCTGCCATAGCGGCAATTAAAGGGGTGAAAAAGAATAAATTTCCGTGTAGCAGCATAGCTCCTTCAAATAATCCTAAAACTTTTACAGAGATAAAACCACCTAAAAGGGCTAATACTAACCATGGTAATCGCGCTTTTGTATGTTCGAGAATACTATCATCGGCTTCAATATCTTGAGAAATACCTGCTGCCATTTGGTAATCTTGATCGGCTTCCTCTTTAATTACATCCACGATATCGTCAATGGTAATTCGACCTACTAATCTCCCCAATTCGTCAATTACAGGAATAGCTTCTAAATCATATTTTTGCATAATTCGAGCCACTTCAACATCTTCGGTATTGACTTTTACAAAATTTAATTTACGAATATATACTTCGCTAATTGGGGTTTTAGCCGATGTTGTTAATAAATCCTTTAAAGAAAGGCGCCCCAGCAATTTATCTTGTTCATCAACTACATAAATAGAATGCACGCGGGAAATATTTTCGGCCTGGATTCGCATTTCTTTTATGCAGGTAAGCACATTCCAATTTTCGTAAACTTTTACCAATTCTTTGTGCATAATTCCACCTGCAGTATCTTCTTTGTAACGCAATAAATCGACAATATCTTTGGCGTGTTCAACATCTAGAAGTTCCGAGATTACTTCCTCTTTTTTACTTTGAGAAAGTTCGGCAATGATATCGGCGGCATCGTTGGTATCTAATTCATCGAGTTCTTCGGCGATTTCTTTTGGGGACAACCGACTAAGAATATTTTCTCTTAAATCTTCGTCTAATTCTAATAGGATTTCGGCAGTTTTATCACTGTCTAAAACCTTGAAAATGTAGGTTGCTTCGTTAAAATCTAATTCTTCTAGAATTTCAGCAATATCAGCATGGTGCAAATCATTAAGTAAAACTTCCAATTGCTTGTCGTCCTTACTTTTGATAAGTTGTTCAATTTGAACAATTAACTCTTTACTGATTTTAAACTGCATCGGCTTCTATTTTTTGGGTGAGTTCGATAAATTGTTGCACGTTCAACTGTTCTGGACGGAGGTCAAAGATAGTGTCTTCTCGCAAATTATCCGACAAATTTAGTGTTTTTAAACTATTTCGCAATGTTTTTCGGCGTTGTTGAAAGGCTGTTTTTACAACAGTGAAGAATAATTTTTCTCCGCAAGGCAAACTATAATCTGGTTTTCTTCGCAACCGTAATACTCCAGATTTTACTTTTGGTGGTGGAATAAAAACATGTTCATCGACCGTGAATAGGTATTCGGCATCATAAAAAGCCTGAACCAAAACCGATAAAATTCCGTAGGCCTTTGTTCCTTTTTTCTCACAAATTCTTTCGGCTACTTCCTTTTGGAACATCCCAGCAAATTCTGGAATTTGATGGCGATATTCTAAAGTTCGGAAAACGATTTGGGTAGAAATATTGTATGGGAAATTCCCGATTATGCCAAATTGCTTCCCTTCAAAAGTTTCATTGATATTGTATTTCAAGAAATCTTTAGAAATGATTTTGTCTTTTAATTTTGGGAAATTCTCGTCTAAATACGTCACCGATTCGGTATCGATTTCAATTACGTAGGTGTTTATCGGTTTTTCTAACAAATATTTTGTCAAAACTCCCATTCCTGGACCAATTTCCAATACGTCTTGATAGCCCTCAAAGTTCAACGTATCGGCAATTGCTGCGGCGATACTTTCGTCTTTTAAGAAATGCTGACCAAGGTGTTTTTTTGCTTTTACTTTTTCCATAATAGGATTTGAAGTTTGTCGTTTATTGCCGGAATTTGCGACTGAAATTAATATTCTGAAATCAATTCTAATTCCGTTCTAAATGCCAACATTTTATCGCCAAATAATGCCAGTGCTTCCTCTCTTAATCTTGGCGCATCTTCATCGTAGTAGCGTTGTAATGTTTCTTTATTTTCAGTTGTATATTGAATAGAATAAGTGGTTCCACCCATTTCTTCTTCAATTAAAACTTTGACCATTCGTGCCGATGTAAATTTTCCTGTAGCAAGAACGTCTTTAATGTGTTTTTCTTGCATCCATGTCATCCATTGGTCGTGAACGCTCTCGTGAATATTGGTGGTTACGTTGTAAATTATCATTTTTATTGTTTAATCGTTGATATGTTTAACCGATTAACCGAATCAACGATTAACCGATTAAATTTTAAAGTTCTTTATCTCCTCGCAATTCTCTAAATTTTCTCCTCGCATCTACAAAATAAATACTGTCTTCATGGTGGAACACCAATTGTTCGTATAATGGTTTTGCCTTTTCTATGTCTTTAAATTGTTTGTTGTAAATTTCTGCAGAAAAATACAACGCCTCGTCCACATAAATTCCGTCTTGATGTTTGTCGATAATGGTTTGGTATTGGCTTAAAGCCGAAGTGTAATCGCCTAGATTTTCATAAGTTTTACCCAAACGCAATAGCGTAACGCTTTCAATTTCTTGACCTTTAAAATTTTTCAGAATATCCTGAAATAGACTCAAGGCCTCTTGAGATTTATTTTGGTACAATAAATAGTCGCCTCGCGCAAATTGCTTTAATGCGGTTTGCGTTGAATCGGCAACCGTATTGTCATTTATGAGTAGAAAATATTCCATGGCATCATTAGCAATTAGCTGAGATGAAACCGATTTTAGCTCTTTGAATTGTTTCAATGCCCATACAAAATCAGCTTTAAAATAACTTGTTTTTGCCGATTTCAAACTCGCTTCATGGCCAATAACATCATTTTTTAAATCTTCTTCAATTTGGGAATAATACAAAGAAGCTTGGTTGAATTTTTCTTCAAATAAAAAAATGTCTGCCAATTCCATTTTGGCATCAGCCTTTTGGTATTCGTTCAAAGGAAGGTCTAAAGCAGTTTTTAAAATGGCTTTTCCTTGCTCAGGATTTTTCATTTGAAACGAATCAAAATGTGCTTTTAAAATTTGTAGTTTTAGTGAATATGGAGAAATCCCAAATTGTTTTAATAAGGAATTCATCTCGGCTTCTATGGCAATGAGCTCCTTGTTTTGCGCCTTATAAATCTTCATTTCTATAAGAAAATAATGCGCTTGGATTTGCAATTCTCTATCCTGGGTGTTTTCTAATACAAACGTCAAAATTTCATTGGCAGTTTCTTTCTCCTCTTCTTCAATGGCTAGTTGTGCCAAATTCACAATGTTAGAAAGCGACTCGGGATTTCGTTTATAAATTGCTTTTTCCTGAATAAAGGCTTTTCCGAATTCTTTTTGTTGCACATAATACCAACTCAAATACTGATTCCAAAAGATTTCTTGGTTTTGCTGTGTTCTGATTAGTAATGCTTTTTTCAAGGCATTATTGAAATTCAAATCCGAATTTTCCGTCATAAATCTTGAAAATTGATTTTGAATTGCGAAAAGATTTTGTGGGTTTGCATAGGACTCTTCCAAAAATTTCTCGATCATTTTATCTGAATCTCCTTTTTGTCCGTAAAGCAACGCCATTTGAAAATTGAAATTAAGTTTTGGGTCCAATTCAATTGCTAACTCATACGCCTGTAAAGCATACTCTATCAGTACTTTTCGTTCAAAAACGGCCGCAATTCCATATACTTCATTTGGATTTTTTTTGATTTTATCCAATGCCTGTTCGTAGTATTTTTTAGCTTTATTTTCGTCTTTTTGTAATTGATAATTGTATCCCAATTCAACTAAAAGTGTTGCTTGCTTGAATTTATTGTACCGTTCCAAAATGGATTTTTCGGACGCTTCATATTGCTTAAGTTGCTGATAACAATCTACTATTCTCTGAAAATAATATCCGTTAAATGGTTGTATTATTATTAATTCCTGATAGGAAATTAATGCTTTTTCAAATTCTCCTTTGTCAAAATAATTCTGCGCCAATTGTTCGTTTTGCGAGAAAACAATTAGGGAACAAAATAAAGAAAAAAGGAAAATTATTTTTTTCATTTCAAAAATGTATCAAAAAAACAATGTACTAAAGTAACACTTTTTGTGCCAAATTAGTACATCGTTTTCAAAGATTAACGTTGTTTAGTCAATCAAATCAAAACCTGTATATTTTCTCAAAACTTCTGGAATTACAATTCCTTCGGGCGTTTGGTAGTTTTCTAAAATACCTGCTAAAACCCTTGGCAAAGCCAATGAACTACCGTTTAAAGTGTGTGCCAATTGGTTTTTACCTTCTTTATCTTTGAAACGCAATTTCAAACGATTGGCTTGAAAAGTCTCAAAATTGGAAACTGATGAAATTTCCAACCAACGATCTTGCGCTGTTGAAAACACTTCAAAATCATAGGTCAAAGCAGAAGTAAAACCCATGTCACCACCACATAGTTTCAAAACTCGGTAAGGCAATTTCAATTCTTGAAGAATCATTTTCACGTGTTCTACCATTCCTTCCAAAGCTTCATAAGATTTATCAGGATGTTCAATTCGCACGATTTCTACTTTATCAAATTGGTGCAAACGGTTCAAACCACGAACATGAGCGCCATAAGAACCCGCTTCTCTACGGAAACAAGGCGTATATGCCGTTGCTAAAACTGGCAATTCACTTTCGTTCAAAATTACATCGCGAAACAAATTTGTAACTGGAACTTCTGCAGTTGGAATTAGGTATAAATTATCCGTGACGTCGTGGTACATTTGCCCTTCTTTGTCTGGCAATTGTCCCGTTCCATAAGCTGAAGCTTCATTTACAAGATGTGGAACTTGGTATTCATTATAACCCGCATCGGTGTTTTTGTCTAAAAAATAAGTGATTAATGCCCGTTGTAATTTTGCTCCTTTTCCTTTATAAACTGGGAAACCGGCACCTGTAATTTTATTTCCTAATTCGAAATCGATGATGTCATATTTTTTTACCAATTCCCAATGAGGTTGTGCTCCTTCGTGCAAAACGGGGATTTCACCTTCTTGGAAAACGGTTACATTTTCTTCGGGAGTTTTTCCAAAAGGAACACTTTCTGAGGGAAGATTGGGTAACGTATATAATTTTTCTAGTAATTCGTGAGCCAAAGCATCCGCTTTTTCAGCTAAATCTTTGCTTTTTTCTTTTAGAAGTATCGTTTTTTCTTTTAAAATGGCCGCTTTTGATTTTTCGCCACTTTTCATTAATTCTCCAATATCTTTGGATAATTTATTAGATTCGGATAAGATGTTGTCTAATTCTACTTGCGTAGCTCTTCGTTTTTCATCCAATTGGACTACTTCATCAACTACACTTTTGGCGTCCATATTTCTCTTGGCCAATGCTTTGATTACTTTTTCCTGATTTTCTCTAATAAATGCTATTTGTAACATATCGTAATTTTTATGAATCCCAAATTTATTTCAGAATTAAGTCGCAAATTTAATCATTTGTTTCTAAAGTTGCTATTTATTGATAATTGTTCTTTAACAATAAAAATAAAACAAAAAAAAGACTGTCTTTCGAACAGCCTTTTTTATTATTGTAAAAAAATAGTACTATCCTTTTAAGCTTGCTGCCAAATATTCTCTGTTCATTTGAGCTATATAATCAAGCGAAATTCCTTTTGGACATTCCACTTCGCAAGCACCTGTATTGGTACAATTTCCAAAACCTTCGGCGTCCATTTGTGCAACCATATTCATTACACGATCAGTGGCTTCAATTTTCCCTTGAGGTAAAAGTGCAAATTGAGATACTTTGGCAGAAACGAATAACATGGCTGACGAATTTTTACAAGTCGCTACACAAGCCCCACAACCAATGCAAGTTGCTGCATCAAAAGCTCTGTCGGCATCGTGTTTTGGAATTGGAATGGTATTGGCATCAATTGTATTTCCTGAAGTATTTACAGATACAAAACCTCCAGATTGTTGGATTCTATCAAATGCACTTCTATCAACAACTAAATCCTTAATTACAGGAAATGCTTTTGCTCTAAAAGGCTCAATATAAATTGTATCGCCATCTTTAAATTTACGCATGTGTAATTGACACGTTGTTACCAATTTGTCTGGTCCGTGTGCTTCACCGTTAATATACAAAGAGCACATCCCGCAAATTCCTTCGCGACAATCGTGATCAAATGCAACCGTATCATCTCCCTTTACGATTAATTCATCGTTTAAAATGTCGAGCATTTCAAGAAAAGACATGTCTGGTTCGATATTATCAACCGTATAATCTACCATTTTACCTGTAGCTTTGGCGTTTTCTTGACGCCATATTTTTAATGCTAATTTCATCTTATTTCCTTTGAAAGTCATTAGGGCGAAAGTCGAAAGTCGAGTGACATTAGGACATTAGCCATTAGACTATATTATTTATAACTTCTTTGAACTAATTTAACGTTTTCGAATTTCAATTCTTCTTTGTGTAATACAGCATCACTTGGATTTCCTTTGTATTCCCAAGCGGCTACATACGCAAAATTCTCGTCATCACGTTGCGCTTCTCCATCTGGCGTTTGAAATTCTTCACGGAAGTGACCGCCACAAGATTCGTTTCTATGCAAGGCATCTTTTGCGAATAATTCACCTAATTCAAGAAAATCGGCAACACGAAGTGCTTTTGCTAATTCTGGATTAAAACTATTTGCATTACCTGGAATTTTTACTTCCTTGTAGAAATCTGCTCTAATTTGAGCAATTTCAGCTTGAGCCTCTAATAAACCTTTTTCATTTCGAGCCATTCCAACTTTATCCCACATGATTTTTCCTAATTTTTTATGGAAATAATCTGCTGGTTTAGAACCACCGTTATTCATTAATTGTTCAATTTGGGTAATTACATTTTTTTCTGCAGCTTCAAATTCTGGTGAATCCGTAGAAATTGCTCCCATTTTAATATCTGGTGCTAAATAATCGCCAATTGTATAAGGCAATACGAAATATCCATCTGCTAAACCTTGCATCAATGCTGAGGCTCCTAATCTGTTAGCTCCGTGGTCTGAAAAGTTTGATTCTCCAATAGAGAAACAACCAGGAATTGTAGTTTGTAAGTTATAATCAACCCAAGTTCCACCCATTGTATAGTGAACCGCTGGGTAAATCATCATTGGGGTTGCATATGGATTTTCATCAACAATTTTCTCATACATTTGGAACAAGTTACCATATTTATTA
>JBIPNF010000192.1:0-4888 GCA_044373885.1 Flavobacterium sp.
AAGTAATAGCAATCAACTAAATTTTTATGGAGGTGTTTCTAAATCCTATTTAACGACTAATAAAGTGATTTTATCGTTTTTAATTAATTTGTAGTAATAATAAAAATACTTTTAAATAAAAAAAAAACAAAAAAATGTATTTAATAAAACCTAAGTTATCTAATAGAATTAAAAATATTTCAATCGAAAATTGTAATGTCAAAATAAATGACAACAATGAAATAGAAAAAAAATTTTCAATTAAACAAATTCAAAAAATATATTTGAAGACGCACAAGCAAAATTTATTTTTAATTTATTTTTGTTTAATAACTTTAATATCAGTTTTAATTGTATTTTATTATTCCATTAAATTAGTAATTTTATTACTAATTGTTTTGATTATTTCAATGCTAATTATCAAACTTTCATTTAATAAAAAAAAATACTTCCTATATATTAAGTTAACCGACACTAATAATATATATTCAATTCAATTTCATACAAAAAAGAAAGAGGAAATATTAAATGTAATTTGGGAAATTAGAAAGCAAAAATTTGAAGCTAGTTAATGTATGAAATTTACTTCACCATTCCATTCCATCATTCCGCCAAGTAAATTATACGTATTTTCAAATCCTAATTGATTCATAATCGAACATGCTTGACTACTTCTTGCTCCAGATCTACAATACACATAATAGTTTTTAGATTTATCTAATTCTTCTATTAAATAAATAAATCCTTGACCTTTATGTATATCAATATTTAAAGCACCCAAAATCATTCCTTCGTTAAATTCCTCTTCTGTTCTAACATCTAAAATAACTGCATTTTTATCATTTTTTAATTGGTCAACCCAAACTTCTTGCGCTAAATTCATATATACTGTTTTTTTACAAAAATACATTAATTATCATTAAGTGGAAAACCCTAAGATTGATGTTTTAGAATTAACATAAAAATAATAAATTAAATATCGCATTAATTCAAAATATAGTCTACATTTGTACATACAAATATTGTAAATACAATTATGAAGATTGAAGATGCTATAAAATCAAACGCAATAATGGAACCTTCTCAAAAAGTCGTTCTAAATATCATATATACGCAAAATGATATGCATGAACGTTTTTTAGAAATCCTTAAACCTTATGATTTATCCAGCGAACAATTCAATGTGTTACGAATACTAAGGGGCCAAAAAGGAAATCCTGCAAACATGTGCGTTATTCAAGAACGAATGCTTGCAAAAACAAGTAATACAACTCGTTTGGTAGATAAATTACTTTTAAAAGAATTGGTTACCCGAACCGTCTGCAAAGAAAATAGAAGAAAAATTGAAGTTTTGATTACTGCAAAAGGATTATCCGTTTTAACAGAATTAGATCCAAAAGTAATTGAATATGAAAATAAAATTGTCCAAAATTTATCAAATCTCGAATTGGAACAATTGAACTTCCTTTTGGAAAAAATTAGAAATCAATAATTAATTAAATAACAAATGAGCACATTCTTAGAAAATCAAAACTGGCGTTATGCCACAAAAAAATTCGATGCAACTAAAAAAATCTCAACGGAAGATTTAAATTTTCTAAAAGAAGCAATTCGATTGAGCACTTCTTCTTTTGGATTGCAACTTTATAAAGTAATAATTATAGAGAATCCTGAATTAAAAGCTAAATTATTACCAGCAGCTTATGGACAAACGCAAATTACTGATGCATCACACGTAATCGTTTTTGCAAATCAAACTGTAGTTAACGATTCAGATATAGATGCTTATATAAAAAACACAAGCGAAATAAGAGGAATTCCATTAGAAGCTTTAACAGGTTTTGGAGATTATATGAAAGGTGCCGTAAAACCAATTCCTACCGAAATGAAAGCGATTTGGACAGCAAAACAAACTTATTTAGCACTTGGAAATTTGCTTAATGCAGCTGCTGAACTAAAAATAGATGCAACTCCAATGGAGGGTTTTGATGCTAAAAAATTCAATGAAATCTTAGGATTAGATGCATTAAATCTAAACGCTGCCGTAATTGCGACTGTAGGATACCGTCACGAAGATGATGCAACTCAGCATTACAAAAAAGTTCGAAAATCAAACGAGGATTTATTTTTAACACTATAATTATTAACTAAAATCAATTAAACAATGACAAATTTAAAAACAATTGCAATCGCATTATTAGTAGCTTTAGGAACAGCAAAAATAACTGCACAATCAAAAAAAGTTGACGCAACAAAAAGTACAATCACATGGGTTGGTAAAAAAGTGACGGGACAACACGAAGGAACGGTAAACCTTAAAGAAGGTGAATTAATCTTCAAAGGAAAAAATGTTGTTGGCGGAAATTTCACCGTTGATATGACTTCTTTGACGACTACAGATTTAAAGGCGGGTCAAGGTAAAGAAAAATTAGACGGTCACTTGAAATCAGAAGATTTTTTTGGCACTGAAAAATTCCCAACCTCTAAATTGGTTTTCAAAACTGTTGCAGCTAAAAGTGCAGGTATTTACACAATCACAGCAGATTTAACTGTAAAAGGAATCACAAATCCTGTAAATTTTGACCTTGCTACAACTGCAAATTCTGCAACTGCAAACGTAAAAATCAACAGAACTAAATACGATATTAAATATAATTCAGGTAGCTTTTTTGACAAATTAGGCGATAAAGTAATCTACGATGATTTCGATTTAACAGTAAATTTGAAATTCTAATTCATAAAAATTCAACAAATAATAAAGCCCTAATAAGAAATTGTTAGGGTTTTTATCATTTGATACTATTTAGAGATTGATAATACATAATTCAATTGTTCTATTCATTTTATTGAATAAAAATTCTAAATTGCAATATTAAACTGAAATAAAACAAACATTTAAAACCTATTGACCTGAATAGCAACTCCTCTACTTTGAGGATCTTGGGGAGGAATATGAAGAAAATACTTGTCATCGATAGTTACGATAGTTTTACTTATAATTTGGTGCATTACCTTGAAGAATTAAATTGTGAAGTAACCGTTTTTCGCAATGATGAATTTGACATTG
The DNA here is from genome assembly GCA_044373885.1 of Flavobacterium sp. Taxonomy (GTDB): domain Bacteria; phylum Bacteroidota; class Bacteroidia; order Flavobacteriales; family Flavobacteriaceae; genus Flavobacterium. Next base: position 3,047 of record JBIPNF010000192.1, read on the forward strand.
AAGAAATTCAAAAATTTGACAAAATCCTACTTTCACCAGGGCCTGGAATACCAGATAGTGCAGGTTTACTCAAAGAAGTAATCAAAACATACTCGGCTACAAAGTGCATCCTAGGTATTTGTTTAGGACAACAAGCCATCGCAGAAGTATTTGGCGGTAGCCTTATCAATCTTACAAAAGTGTATCATGGTGTTGCCACAACTATAAAAATTCAAGTGCAAGATGAGCCTTTGTTTAAAGGATTAGATTCCGAAATTGAAGTGGGCAGATACCATTCCTGGGTTGTCAATACCACTGACTTCCCAGAAGCATTAGAAGTTACTTCATTAGACGATAACGGACAAATCATGTCCTTGCGCCACAGAAAATTTGATGTTCGTGCCGTTCAATTTCACCCTGAAAGTATTTTGACACCTCATGGAAAGAAGATTTTAGAAAACTGGCTTGCTGTATAACTCTCTAAAACATCTATCCAAAAATTGTTAATGTTTTGTTATAAAAAAATTAAACAATCGTTTAAATTAAACAATCGTTTAATTTTACATACGATTAATAATTGAATATTAAATGCCTGATTTCAACGACAAACAAATTCATATCCTTCAAGTAGCCGAAACGCTATTTGCAGAGCACGGATTTGATGGAACATCAATCAGAACAATATCAAAAGAAGCCAAAATCAATATTGCAATGGTTTCCTACTATTTTGGTTCTAAAGAAAAATTATTGGAACGATTAATATTCTTCAGAACCAACGATTTAAAATTACAATTGGCAAATGTTTCTAAAACAGAAGTATCGCCATTAGAAAAAATTGAAAACTTCGTAACACTTTATATTAATAAAATTGATGCCAACAGAAACTTATATCAAATCCTACATTATGAAGTTTCATCACAAAAAAGAAACATCGATTTAAAGGCTTTTACAGAAATTAAAAAAAGCAATTTAGAAACCTTGAAAAGCATTATTGAAGAAGGACAAAATCAAAATATTTTCAAGAAAAAAATCGCAATTCCCTTAATTACCCCAACAATATTAGGAACGTATTTTCATTTCCATAGTAATAAAACTTACTTTAAAGAAATTCTAAATTTGAAAACCGAAATAGATTACAATAATTATATCAAAACCGAATTAACAACGCACATTCAACATACAATCAAATCTCTATTACTTAATGAAAGTTACTAAATTATTGCTTATTGCAATGGTTTTCATTGGAATTCCATCGCTTAAAGCACAAGAAAAAACAGGATTAACTCTCAATGAAGCCATCAATATTGTACTTTCCAAAAGTAGTGATGTTGCCTTGGCATCTGCAAAAGTGACAACCAAAAAATACGAATCGGAATCGGTAAAGAACAATAAATATCCTGATTTTAGAGTTTCAGGTCAGTATTTACGACTTACAAATGCCAATGTAAATTCTAATCTGAATGCGAACTCGTCCAACCCACCGTCTGCACCAGTTGCCATAAATCAATTGATGCTTGGGCAAATAAACAGCAACTTACCGCTATTTTCAGGGTTTAAATTACAAAATAGCATTAAAGCTTCTGAAAATGTATACCAATCTGAAAAAGCAAAATTGGAACAAACCAAAGAAAATGTTGCTATGGAAGTTGTGGAATATTACGCCAATTTATATCGTGCTCAAAAAGCGGTAAACCTAATAACTGAAAATTTGAAATCCGCAGAACAACGTGTAAAGGACTTTATAGCACTAGAAAGTAATGGAATTATTGCTCGAAATGATTTGCTGAAAGCGCAATTGCAACAATCAAAAGTGCAATTATCATTGGACGATGCCTATAGAAATGTATCAGTTTTGAATTATTA
>JBIPNF010000284.1:0-2818 GCA_044373885.1 Flavobacterium sp.
GAAGACTACAAAATTGGAATTGACGAAAATCAATTTGCAAACAACCAACCTATCAACATAATCAAAAACGAGGAAATTGCATTGAAAAACAGAAAGGATTTGGAAGCCGTTCATTTCATTGAAAAAGCTAGTGAAAATAATATAAAAATTGCAAAAAGTGCCTATTTCCCAACCGTAAATTTAACAGGTGGATTTATTTATTTAGATTTAAAAAATGCTTTAACCGTTTCAAATGCAATGAATTTTGGCGTTGGAATTTCGTATGATTTTGCCAACATTTTCAAGAACAAATCTAATGTAAAAGCTGCAAAAAGCAAAGCATTAGAAGCATCGGAAGCAGCAGCGATATTGTCAGAAAAAATAAAAATTCAGGTGCAACAAGCCATTGAAAACTACAATTTAGCATTGAAACAAAATCTGGTTTACGAACAAGCAATTGGGCAAGCTACAGAAAATTATAGAATTGTAAAAGACAAATACGACAACGGACTTTCAAATACCACCGATTTATTGGAAGCCGATGTAGAACAACTGAATTCTAAAATAAATTATGCGTATTCAAGAGCGAATATTATGCTCAAATATTACGAAATGCAATCCGCTTCAGGGCAATTAACACAATCATTCCAACTTACAAAAAACTAATATTTCATACTATGGAAAATCAAAAAAGGAACAAAAAAAATATCATTATAGCCGTATTAATTCTATCTGCATTGAGTTACGGAATTTACAAATATGTACATTCGCTTTCTCACGAAAGTACGGACGATGCACAAATTGAAAAAAATATGAACCCAATTATCCCAAGAGTTATGGGATATATCACGAAAGTAAATATCAAAGACAACGATTACGTGAAAAAAGGCGATACCCTTTTCACCATCGATAACAATGATTATATCGTGAAATTAGAAGATGCAAAAGCCGCTTTAATTGCAGCGCAAGGCAATTTTGAAGTTTCAAAAGCCGATGTTGGAAGTGCTTTAGCGAGTGTTTCTGTTTCTGATGCCAATGTACAATCGGCGGGTGGAAATATCGAAACTGCAAAAATCAGATTGGGAAGAGCGACCAACGATTTTGAGCGTTACGAAAATTTATATAAAAATCATTCTATCACAAAACAACAATACGAGCAGGCTTTGGCAGCCAAACAAGAGGCAGAAAGTCAGTTGCGAATTTTGCAACAACAACAAAAAGCCAGTGCATTTCAGAAATCGGTGATTATCGCAAAATCGAATGTTTCAAACAAGCAAACCGAAGTAGCTTCCGCAAATATAAAACGTGCCGAAGCAATGTTGGCAGCAGCCAAATTAAACTTAAGTTACACTGTGGTAACCGCAGCAATTGACGGTCAAGTTTCTAAAATTTCTATTCAACCGGGACAATTAGTGCAACCGGGACAAGCATTGTTTTACATTATCAACAATCAAGAAGCGTGGGTAATTGCCAATTTCAAAGAAACACAATTGGACAAAATGAAAATGGGACAAAAAGTAACCGTGAAAGTTGATGCCTATCCAGACACCGATTTTCAAGGGGAACTTACTTCCTTTTCACCAGCTACAGGTTCTAAATTTTCGTTACTTCCACCCGATAATGCCACTGGAAATTTCGTAAAAACCATTCAACGATTGCCAGTGAAAATTAGTTTAAATGCTTCTAACGATCCTGAAAAAATTAAATTACTACGTCCGGGAATGAATGTGGATGTAGATGTGCATTTGAACTAAAAAAACGCCATTAAGTAGCATAACCAATAATAAAAATGGTAGTAGCAGATCAAGATAGTTTAGTAGAATACGGTTTTAGAAGGGTAATTATTACAATTACAGCGGTGCTTTGTGCCTTGCTGGAAATCGTTGACACTACTATTGTAAACGTGGCTTTGAACAATATGCGAGGAAGTTTGGGGGCAACATTAACCGATGTTGCTTGGGTAATTACCGCTTATGCCATTGCCAATGTAATCATCATTCCAATGACCAGTTGGTTGTCGCAACAATTTGGAAGACGAAATTATTTTGCTACTTCAATCATCATTTTTACCGTGGCTTCCTTTATGTGTGGAAACGCAACAAATATTTGGGAATTAGTCGCTTTTAGATTTATTCAAGGTTTAGGTGGCGGTGCGTTATTAGTTACTGCTCAAACCATTATCACCGAAAGTTACCCCATTGCGAAACGAGGAATGGCACAAGCTATTTACGGAATGGGAGTTATTGTAGGCCCTACTTTGGGACCCCCATTGGGAGGTTATTTTGTAGATCATTTCTCTTGGCCGTATATTTTTTATATCAATATTCCCATTGGAATCATCGCTACATTTTTGACATTGACTTTCGTGAGAAGTCCAAAATATGGCGAAAAACTAAAAGCGTCACAAGTCGATTGGTGGGGAATTGCATTTCTTGCCGCCTTCGTGGGTTCGCTACAATTTGTATTGGAACACGGACAACAAGACGATTGGTTCAACGACCGAACAATTACACTATTAACGGCAGTTTCTGCTTCAGGATTGATGCTTTTCATTTGGCGAGAACTAACCTATAAACACCCAATCGTAAACCTCAGCGTATTGAAAAACGCCAACCTTAGAGTCGGTGTAATAATGAGTTTTGTGTTAGGATTTGGGTTGTACAGTTCCACTTTCATCATACCAATTTACACGCAATCCGTATTGGGTTGGAGCGCCTTAGACGCAGGATTAATCCTAATTCCGAGTTCCATAACCACAGGAATTATGATGCCAATGATAGGAAAAATGATACAACGCGGCATTCCACAAGCCTATATGGTCGCGCTTGGATTTCTCGCT
>JBIPNF010000114.1:0-7648 GCA_044373885.1 Flavobacterium sp.
GAATATATAAACTATTATAATAACGACAGAAGTAAGTCTAATTTAAACAAAATGAGCCCGATAAAATATCGAGCTCATTATTATCAAAATTAATTATAAATTTGTCCAAACTTTTGGGTTCAGTCTACAATTGCAAGGCATTTTTTTGTATCGTAAAATAATAAAATTAATCGTTGTGGTCTTCCTCAATTCTTTTGTGTTCTGCTTCAGAAATAGTATCTACTAATACTGGAGTCGCAATAAATAATGACGAATATGTTCCTACTACAATACCTATTAACATTGCAAAGATAAATCCTCTAATAGATTCTCCACCAAATACAAACATAATCAACAAAACTAAAATCATCGTTAATGACGTATTGATAGTTCTTGACATCGTTGAATTAATAGATTGGTTCACAATAGAATTGAAATTTCCTTTTGCTTTACCACCTAAATATTCACGAACTCTATCAAATACAATAACAGTATCATTCATAGAATATCCAATTACGGTTAAAATCGCAGCGATAAAGTGCTGATCAATTTCCATTCCAAATGGCATATATTTCCATAATAAAGAGTAAATACCCAATACGAAAATAACGTCGTGTGCAACGGCAGCAATCGCTCCCAAACTGTATTGCCATTTTCTAAAACTGATAAATAAATACAAACAAACGATTAACATTGCACCAATTACAGCCCAATACGAGTTTGTTTTGATATCATCAGCCACCGTTGGCCCTACTTTTGAAGCTTGAAGTATTCCTAATTTCTTACCATCATAACTATTAACGAATTTATCATACGTCATAGTGGCATCGAAATGTTTTTTCAAGTTATCATATAAAATTTGGTTTACCGCTTTATCTGCTTCTGTACCAGCTTCAGCAACTTTATATTTCGTTGTAATTTTCAACTGGTTGTCTTTTCCGAATATTTTGGCTTCTGCGCTTCCGTCAAATACTTTTACCAATTCTTGTTTAACCTCTTCAGCAGAAACTGGTTTTTCAAAACGTACTTGGAATGTTCTTCCTCCAACGAAATCTACCCCTTGATTCAATCCATTTGTTGAAAGTGAAATAACGCTCCCTACTACAACTAAACTTGAAAAGATATACGTGTATTTTTTTACACCTAAGAAATCAAAATGGAAGTTGGTAAAGAAGTTTTTAGAGAAACCTGTAACGAAAGATAATTTATTACCTCTGTTAACGCTCCAATCCAATAATATTCTTGTAATAAAAATTGAAGTGAATAACGATGTTGCTATACCAATCAATAATGTAGTTGCAAAACCTTGAATTGGTCCTGTTCCAAAAATTAATAAAACCGCACCAGTTAATACGTGCGTTACATTCGCATCAACAATAGAACGCATTGCACCTTTCCAACCAAATGACGCTTTAATCGCTTCGTCAATTGTTCTTCCGGCACGTAATTCTTCTTTTGCCCTTTCATAGATAATGATATTCGCATCTACCGCAGTTCCCATTGTTAGAACGATACCAGCAATTCCAGGCAATGTAAGGACAGCACCTAAACTTGCTAAAATACCAAATAAGAAAAGTAAGTTTACTGCTAAAGCAATGTTTGCATACAAACCAGATTTACCGTAGTAAACCATCATCCAAAGCGATACAATTAACAAACCGATAATAGCCGAGTTTGTACCGTTATCAATAGCTTCTTGACCTAAGGATGGTCCTACCACTTCTGATTGTACAATTTCTGCAGAAGCTGGTAATTTACCTGCTCTTAATACGTTCGCTAAATCTTTAGTTTCTGTTACATCAAATACACCTGAAATTTCAGATCTTCCTCCTGAAATAGGACCGCTTGAAACTCCTGGAGCAGAATAAACAACATCATCTAATACAATAGCGATATTACTTTTTTGAGTAAATGCTTTTCCAGTTAATTCTTCCCAAGCTTTTGCTCCCTGCCCACTCATTTGCATCGTTACCGATGGTTTTCCTAATTGATCAAATGAATCTTTAGCATCAGTAACAACGCCACCGCTCATAGCCGCTTGATTGTCTCTGTTTCCTTTTAATGCATATAATTCAACAGTCTCAACTTGCTTTTTTGTTTTTTCATCAATTGTGATTGATGGTTTTCCCCATACAAATTTAGCGTAACGCTTATCTGAAGGTAATAAAAGTCTGATGTCTTGTCTTTTGAAATAACTGTTAATTACAGCAGTATCTTTTGGAGCAACAACTCCTAAAACTGGTCCACCACCTTGAGAAACAAATTTGTCTAATAATGGATTGCTTCCTTTTTTATCAGCAACAGTATCTTTTGCTTTATCAGTCAATAAAGTATCAATTCCTGTTTTTGCGGTTTCTTTTACTTTAATAGCGTCTTTTTCAGTTAATTTCAAAGCGTTATTAGTTGCCATCAAGAAATTCCCTAATTCGTCAATTTTGTAAGTTTCCCAAAATTCCAATTGAGCTGTACTTTGCAATAATTTTTTGATACGATCCACATCTTTAGCACCTGGAAGTTCTACTAAAATTCTTCCTGATTCTCCTAATTTTTGAATGTTAGGTTGTGTTACACCAAATTTATCGATACGTTTTCTCAATACTTCAAAAGCACTTTCAATTGACTCATCAACTTTTCTTCTGACAACTTTCTTAACCTCATCATCGGTTTTTTTGAAGTTTACCTCGTCACCTAATATTTTATTGGCAAAAACATCTGGAGAAGATAATTTAATTTTTCCATCAGCCGCTTTTTCAAATTCAGCAAAAAAGACATCTAAATAGTCTTGATTTCCTTGTCTATTTTTACTTGCTTCTGCCAATGCTTGGTTGAAAACAGGATTTTTAGAATTATTAGATAATCCTTTGATGATGTCTTTTACAGAAATTTGAAGCTGAACATTTATTCCACCTTCTAAATCCAATCCTTTATTTATTTTTTTGTCTTTAACTTCATTGTATGTGAAATCTGAAAAACCAAGATTAAATACTTTTTCTTTTCCGATGGAATCTAAGTATTTTAATTCTTTTTCTGAATTACCGTTAGCAAACGATTTGGCATCACTTTCTATTTTGTGAGAAACAAAAGTGAATGAAAGTTGGTAAATGCTTACCAATGCAAATAAAATTGCGAAAAATTTAATAAGTCCTCTATTCTGCATTATTACTATAATTAATTAATTTTTATTCTATTTTTACTTGTTTAAATGTTAAAAACAAATAAAGTTTCCATTATTTTAAATAAATAACAACATCTTTATTTATGCTCAATATTTTTTAGCAGACAAATATATAATTAACAATGAGATTAACCAATTTATTTAGTGATTAATCTAAAAAGAAGACTGCATTTTTTGCAGTCTTCTTTCAAAGTATTATAACTATTTATGCTAATACCGACTTAAGATCGGCATTCATATTACGAACTGCATCGGCACTTTTCGCAAATAATGCTTTTTCGTCGTCGTTTAATTTGATTTCTAAAATTTCTTCAACACCGCTTTTACCTATAATACAAGGAACACCAATACAAATATCACTTTGACCATATTCTCCTTCTAAGAATACCGAACAAGCAATCATTTTTCGTTGATTATTCAAAATACTATCTACTAAATACGCTACGGAAGCCCCTGGCGCATACCAAGCTGAAGTTCCTAAGAGGCCAGTTAACGTAGCACCTCCAACCATGGTTGCAGCCGCTACTTTTTCTAATTCTTCTTGAGACAGAAATTCAGAAACTGGAATACCATTATAAGAAGCCAAACGGGTTAATGGAATCATAGTTGTATCACCGTGACCACCAATAACCATTGCCGAAATATCATTTGAAGGCGTATTCAAAGCCTGTGACAAATAATATCTGAAACGAGAACTATCTAAAGCGCCACCCATTCCAATAATTCTGTTTTTTGGTAAACCTGTAGCTTTCAAAGCTAAGTATGTCATTGTATCCATAGGATTTGAAACCACAACAACGATTGTATTTGGAGAAAATTTTAATACATTTTCAACTACTGTTTTTACAATTCCTGCGTTAATTCCGATTAATTCTTCACGAGTCATTCCAGGTTTTCTTGGAATTCCTGAAGTAATAACAACAACATCACTATTCGCAGTTTTAGAATAATCGTTTGTAACACCAGAAACTCTAGTATTAAAACCAGTATTAGTAGCACATTGCATGATATCCATAGCTTTACCTTCAGCAAAACCTTCTTTGATATCTAATAATACTACTTCACTTGCAATTCCTCTATATGAAATTGCGTCTGCACAAGATGCTCCTACATTTCCTGCTCCAACTATTGTAACTTTCATTTTTTTTATTTTATTATATGTTAAAATTCGTATTGTAATGCTATATTTGAATTTACAAATTTACCAAATGCAAAGGTAGATTGTAAATACATATTATTAATTTTATACCTACAAGATACTTCTCCTAAATAGTTGGTTCTTGTTTTGTAAATTTTTTTTAAACTATCATTAAAAAGCGATTGAGTAGGCAATGCTTGATTTGGCGGAACATCTCCAGTAAATTTGTACTTCACGTCACTCACATTTACAATAATTCCTGAAGCTATTTCAAATCTTTTATAGTCTTTCGAAGCATTAAATTGAAGTTGCCACGTACCTACTAACCCTGAAATTCTATTAATTCCTAATGTTCCAATACTAGTTTGAGGATCAATAAAATCGAAGCTAATATTTTCATTTGAATAACAAACCAACCCTGCAAGATTTATTTTTTTGGCTTGCAATGCTTTGAAATATTGATCAAAATTATGCTTGATACCAATACCATACACTTGATAATCTCCCTTTTTTAAATTCGTTTTTGGAGCGTATTTTAAAGCCAATTCAGTTCCAAACCAAAGCGCTACAGATCCTGAAAAATGAGAATACAAAACAATTTCTTCATTAACACCTTCAGGAGTTTTCAATCTTACTGGAGAGGTTCCAATTTGTCCTACCAAATAAAGTTGATCATTATTACCTAAAGCAGTCGGAAGTATTGCTGAATCAATACTTGTATTTTCAAAATGAAAAAAAGTAAAATCCGAATTATTAATCACAAACTTTCTGTCTTGTTTTGGTACTAAAAAAGCATTCGCATGAATTCCCAAAGTCACATCCCAAAGTTTTCGTTTTTTTGGAGAACTCATCCAACCCGACGTTGCTTGATAAATTGCAGCATCTGCAGCGGGTGTGATGTATTTATTACAAAAAAACAGGGCATCATCAATAAGATGTCCTAAATCCTCCGACTCTTGTGGCGTTTGAGAAAATGAAATATTTGAAAGCAACAAAAATAGAAAGACTACTTTATTCATCAATTAGGCATCAATATTTGCATATACTGCATTTTTCTCGATAAATTCTCTTCTTGGCGGCACTTCGTCACCCATTAACATGGAAAAAACTCTATCGGCTTCAGCCAAACTATCAATATTTACTTGACGCAACGTTCTGAAATTAGGATCCATTGTGGTTTCCCATAATTGTTCCGCATTCATTTCCCCAAGACCTTTATAGCGTTGAATAGCAGCGCTACCGCCCATTCTCTCATTGGCTTGATCGCGTTGAACATCATTCCAAGCGTATTCTTTTTTATTTCCTTTTTTAACTAAATATAAAGGTGGAGCAGCAATATAGACATGTCCTTGCTCTATTAATTCTTTCATAAATCTAAAGAAGAATGTAAGAATTAAAGTAGATATGTGACTACCATCGACATCGGCATCACACATAATAATTACTTTATGGTAACGCAATTTTTCTAAATTCAATGCTTTACTATCTTCAGCAGTTCCAATTGTAACTCCTAAGGCGGTAAAAATATTACGAATCTCTTCGTTTTCAAAAACTTTATGATGCATTGCTTTTTCTACATTCAAAATCTTACCTCTTAAAGGTAAAATTGCTTGAAATGCTCTGTCACGACCTTGTTTTGCAGTTCCACCCGCAGAATCTCCCTCTACAAGATATACTTCACAACGAGCAGGATCTTGTTCTGAACAATCTGATAATTTTCCTGGTAATCCACCTCCACCTAAAACGGTTTTGCGTTGCACCATTTCACGTGCTTTTTTAGCTGCATGTCTGGCTTGAGCTGCAAGAATCACTTTTTGAACGATGATGCGTGCGTCATTTGGATTTTCTTCCAAATAGTTTTCAATCATGTCTCCAACAGCTTGACTCACTGGCGAAACAACTTCTCTATTTCCTAATTTAGTTTTGGTTTGTCCTTCGAATTGAGGCTCTGCAACTTTCACCGAAATAATAGCTGTTAATCCTTCACGGAAATCATCTCCGGAAATTTCAAACTTCAACTTATCCAACATTCCAGAAGCATCTGCATATTTCTTTAACGAACGAGTTAAACCAGTTCTAAAACCTTGCAAGTGCGTTCCACCTTCATGAGTGTTGATGTTATTTACATAAGAAAAAATATTTTCTGTATAACTTGTATTGTAGATTAAGGCAACCTCAACTGGAATTTCTCCTTTTTCAGAATCCATAGAAATTACGTGGGCAATAATTGGCTCACGATTTCCGTCTAAATAACGGATATATTCTTTTAAACCTTCAGTAGAATGGAAAACTTCAGAAACAAATTTTCCATCTTTATCCAACTCTCTTTTGTCAGTGAAAGTAATTGTAATTCCTTTGTTAAGGAAAGACAATTCACGCATACGAGCTGATAAAGTATCGTACGAATATTCAACTGTTTGAGTAAAAATAGTCGGGTCTGGGTAAAAAGTAACAATCGTTCCTCTTTTGGTAGTTTCTCCAATTTGTTTTACTGGATATAACGATTTGCCTTTTTCATATTCTTGCTCGTAAACCTTACCGTCACTACTATGAACCGTAGCTCTTAAGTGATTTGACAATGCGTTTACAACAGAAACCCCAACACCGTGAAGTCCTCCGGATACTTTATATGAATCTTTATCGAATTTACCTCCGGCACCAATTTTAGTCATTACAACTTCCAATGCCGAAACGCCTTCTTTTTTATGAATACCAACTGGAATACCTCGACCGTTGTCTTCAACAGTTATAGATCCATCTTCGTTTATATCTACAATAATCGTGTCACAATGACCTCCCATTGCCTCATCGATAGAGTTATCTACCACCTCATAAACCAAGTGGTGCAAACCTCTAACACCTACATCTCCAATATACATCGATGGACGCATTCTTACGTGCTCCATTCCTTCCAATGCCTGAATACTATCTGCTGAATAACTATTTTTATTGATTTCTTCGCTCATATTAATGTAATTCTGAATGTTTTTTTGTTTAACGTACAAATATATATAAACGAGAATTAATATCTCCTTAAATCGCTTGTTTTAGTAGTGTAAGTTATTAACATTTATTGGTTAATTACTCCTCGAAGTTAAACAATAAAAAAACGCTTACTAAAAAGTAAGCGCTTTGGAAACAAATATAAATAAAAAAACTAACTAAATTACAACATTTGTTTTTGCTATATCGGTATCCGCTTTCACGTGAGCAGCATTCGCTCTGCCGCTTGGATCTTGATTTTCTTGCCATTTTGGAATCCATTTTCTAACGGTTTGCGCCGCACTTACTTGTGGATAATATTTATGGAAAATAGTTCGGTAGAAATACGCTTCTTTGGTTGTTGGTGTGTTATA
>JBIPNF010000115.1:0-7550 GCA_044373885.1 Flavobacterium sp.
AACGAAGCGTATTAATTCTCCCATTAATTTGTCATCAAACTTTTTATTTCTTGCAGCTGGATCAACAGCACCAGTTTGAATTAAATACCAATTTCTTAAAAGGCTCATGATATTGTGATACCAACCAATATGGCTTTCTAAAATTTCTCCACTTCTTGGATCGTGAACATTTGGTCCGTAAGCATTTTGAATATCAGCAGCAAAATAGCGTAATACAGAAAAGCGCGCATCTTCTAAACTCATTGTAGGATCGTTCTCAGGCCAATATTCACCGCGAATGGCATTCTTCCAGCCTGCATTTTCAAAAGCAATCTGCCAATCGTCGATACCTTGCTTGATAAATGGTTTCCATTTTTCTGGAGTTGCAGGATCAATATAGTATACAATAGGTTTCAAAGGTTCAATTAATTCTCCCTTTTTTTGTTTTTGAGCATCTTCTTCAGATTTTGGTTCTAAACGCCATCTAACTGCAAAAACTTTTGTATCTGATTTTTGAGATTCTTCTTCAAATACACTGAATTCATTGGCGAAAAATCCAACACGTGCATCAAATTCTCTTTTGCGCATCGGTTTTTTGGGAAGCAAAATCATAGACGTATTTATTTCTACTGTAATTACTCCTGCATCTAATGCTGCTGGTAAATCAATTCCAATTTTAGGTGTTGGTGAGGTATTTATTTTTTGAGGGGTAGTTGTAAATGTTTTTACACTTCTAATTTCAGTATTGATTGGAAAACTACTTATTTTTGAAATAAATGATTTGTCCTTTTGAAACGTTTGAATGTTTAACAATTGTTTTTTAATTGGATCTAATGAGAAAGTTTGAACATCTGCATCAAAAGTTGTTGATAAATCAACTACATAACCAGTGATTTTTCCAGTTTCATCTTTTTTGTAAGCCAACACATCATAATTTCCAACAATTGGATCTGAATTTGAGTTTTTTACTGCTTGCGCCATAGGTTTGTCCTCGTCCGGAGACATTATTACATACGTAATGGAACGAAGTAGGATGTTATGATTCAATCCTTTTTCCCAACGAACAACCTGTCTGTTGATTTCTTCTCCACCAAAAATTCCACCTCCAGCAGGAGTTTTGGAATAGCGAGTAATGGTCATTATTTCACTTCCTATTAGAGGATCAGGAATCTCAAAAAGATATTTATTGTCCATTTTGTGAACATCGATTAGTCCTCTTTGCGTTACTGCGGTTGAATCAATTACCTTTTTATAAGGTTTAGGTTCTTTTTTACCATCAGTCGGTTTTGCTTCTACTTTGGCAACAGTAGTATTGACTGATTTTGATTTTTTGCTTCGTTGAGCAACTATTTCTGGAGAAATTAAAACCAATAGAAATAGAATAGTTAGGGATACTGTTTTTTTTAGCATTTGGTTAATGATAGAATTAGTAATGGTTAGTTTAAGTTATCAAATCTATTGAAATATTTTGAAATAGTAGTCAAAAAAGCAGCAAATTTAAATAATTAACAATCGTTGAATGATTGTAAGTTTGTAGTAATTTGATTTAAAACTGTAATGCCGTAGCTGCTTTCAAAATTGAATTGGAAATTTCTCGAGCTGTTTGTCTTGGATTTTAGAAAATAGAAGTAAACCAATACATGCGCCCATTGTAGCAAATAACATGTCCGATTGTGTGTCCCAAATATCTCCTTGTGTACCCAAAAACGCATCGCCTTTGTCACCAGTAGAAATTGAAACGCCCCATTCAATCCATTCATATGCAGCACTTATAGCAAGACAAATAGAAACAATAATAAAGTTGAAAAAGCTTTTGTTACTGACAACATTTTTACGAATAAATAGTTCTCGGATAATTAATGCGGGAATTAATCCTTGTGCAAAATGGCCCACTTTATCATAATTATTTCTGCTTTGATGAAAAATTTCTCGAATGTATTCAAATAGGGGAACTTCAGCATAGGTATAATGTCCTCCAATGAACAGAATAATGCAATGAAGTAGAATCATGAAATAGGTAAAATTGGTAAAACGAAATTTGTTGAATGTCATCGCCAAAATTAGAACTCCAAGCAGAGCAGGTAAGATTTCCAAAAAACAGGTAAAACTTTCCTTAGGCTCTATAATTGACCAAAGGAATGTACCTGTGAATACCGAAAGCATTAAATAAATAGATTTCATTTTTATAGAATTAGGATTTCCAAATATAAACTTATTTTACATAAAAAACGCCTTCAAGAATGAAGACGTTTTAAATATTATTTGAAATAATTACTTATCAATAGAACCCAAAACACGTTTCATAAAACTGTTCAAAGCTTCTTTTTTGTCCATGCCGTCTTTTATCATTTTATGAACTTCAAGCGCTCCGTACATATTGGAAATTAATTCCCCAATTACGTCCAATTCTTCGTCTTTTAAAGAAGGAACTTCAGTTAAAGCCTCCAAAACTTCAATAGTTTCAATGAGATAATCTTGGTCGTTATCTTCAACAAATTGCGTTAAATGTTTGATTACTGGTAGTTTCATAACTATAGAATTTCATTTACCAATTCCGTCAAAACTTCTGCTTTGTTGGTTTGTGTTTCGTTCACTAATTTTCCATTTACAAAAGTTGCAAAGGTTGGCAAGTTGGAAACATTAGCCAATTTTCTTGATTCTGGAGAATTTTCAGCATCTACTAAAACAAAAGTTACCGCTTCGTTTTCCGAAGCTAATTTTTTGAATTTTGGTTTCATAATTCTGCAATTTCCGCACCAAGAAGCCGAAAATTGAACTACCACTTTTTCGTTGGTTGCTACTAAATTCTGTAAAGTATCTTCGTTTAATTCGATTAACATAGTTTTGAATTTAAATGATAATTTCATTATTAAATATTGAAATTATCATTGTTATTGATATTGAAAATTATTATGGATATTGAAATATTAGTGAGAACCTAAATAGGCTGCTGTACTTTTTCTGTCAGCGTGCATAGCATCTTTCCCTTTTTCCCAGTTTGCAGGACAAACTTCTCCATTGGTTTGAACGTGAGCATACGCATCAATTAAACGTAAATATTCATTTACATTTCTTCCTAACGGCATATCATTTACACTTTCGTGGAAAATTTTACCAGATTCATCAATTAAGTAAGTCGCTCTGAAAGTTACGTTGGAACCTTCAATAATTACTGAATCCGTTTCTTCGCTATATTCCGTTGAATCGATATCAAGAATTCCTAAAATATTGGATAGATTTCTGTTAGTATCCGCTAAAATTGGATAGGTAACGCCTTCAATTCCACCATTATCTTTTGGTGTATTCAACCAAGCAAAGTGTACTTCATTGGTATCGCAAGAAGCACCAATTACAACAGTATTTCTGCTTTCGAATTCAGGTAAAGCAGCTTGAAAAGCGTGTAATTCTGTTGGGCAAACGAATGTAAAATCTTTTGGATACCAAAACAAAATTACTTTTTTGTTGTTTTTTGTAGCTTCTTCAAAAATGTTGATTTTTAAGTTATCGCCCATTTCAGATATGGCGTCAACTTCAATACTTGGGAATTTTTTTCCTACTAATGACATAATTTATAATTTAATATTAATGTTTTTTTTATTGTTGCAAATGTACTGCTGAAGTGAATAGCTAACTATCAGTTTCAATTATATATTTTTATGAAGTGATAGTTTTTTCTTATTTTAATAATGATTTCTAAATTTTATTGGCGAAAAGCGGCTAATTCAGTTTGGTTTTATATATTTGTTTGAAACATTATTTGCCATTTTCAAAAGAAAGGAGGCGAATGGTTTTCCTAAAACAATCAAATCTACTTTTACTATACTATGAATTTCTCCAATTTATTTCGAAAAAAAACCGTTCAAGACATTTTAAAACAAGTTGCTAAAAACGAAGCCGACGGACACAATTCTCTTGGCAAGCATCTAAAAGTAAGAGATTTAGCGGCCTTTGGAATTGCAGCAATTATTGGAGCTGGAATTTTTAGCACAATTGGAAAAGCAAGTTTTGATGGTGGTCCAGCCGTTATTTTCCTATTTCTATTTACTGCTATTGCGTGTAGTTTTGCCGCTTTTGCGTATGCTGAATTCGCTTCCATGGTACCCGTTTCTGGAAGTGCGTATACGTATTCTTACGTTGCTTTTGGAGAATTAATTGCCTGGATTATTGGTTGGGCGTTGATAATGGAATATGCCATCGGGAATATAACCGTTGCTATTTCGTGGAGTGATTACTTTGTTAGTTTGATGAATAATATAATTGGTAATTTGAATCACAAATACGATTTGCATTTGCAAGTTTTAGCCGATTGGGTTCAAATGGACTATTTAACCGCGTCGAATGGTTTTAAAGATGCCACCGCCTTAATGCAAAGCGGAAAATCTTTCGATAATTTAAGTTCTGGTTTGCAAGCTTCGTATATGGCTTGGACTACTTCGCCAGTAATTGGAAGCTTCCACATTGTTGCCGATTTACCTGCTTTAGGAATTATAGTTTTTATTACTGCTTTGGTTTATCGTGGAATGAAAGAGTCTCGAAATGCAAGTAATGCGATGGTTTTAGTGAAATTATGCATCATTTTATTGGTAATTGCAGTAGGTGTTTTTTATGTAGATATAGACAATTGGCAACCTTTTGCGCCGAACGGTGTTGGTGGAATTCTAAAAGGTGTTTCGGCGGTTTTCTTCGCTTATATTGGTTTTGATGCCATTTCTACAACGGCAGAAGAATGTGAAAATCCACAGCGTGATTTGCCTCGTGGAATGATGTGGGCGATAATAATATGTACCGTTTTATACATTGCAATTGCATTGGTACTCACAGGAATGGTTCATTACTCGGATTTAAATGTGGGTGATCCATTGTTATTTGTTTTTGAAAAATTAGATCTAAAAATAATGTCGGCGATAATTGGGGTTTCAGCTGTAATTGCAATGGCTAGTGTTTTATTGGTTTTCCAAATGGGACAACCTCGAATTTGGATGAGTATGAGTCGTGATGGTTTGTTGCCAAAAAAATTCTCAACAGTGCATCCGAAATTCAAAACGCCATCGTACGCAACCGTTGTAACGGGATTTGTCGTGGCTATTCCAGCGTTATTTTTGAACCTTACGATGGTGACTGATTTATGTAGCATAGGGACATTATTTGCTTTTGTATTAGTTTGTGCGGGAGTTTTAGTTTTACAAAATAAAACGGATATTCCTCGAGGGAAATTCAAAACGCCGTATGTGAATTCAAAATTTGTAATTCCAGTTTTATTATTGGCGGGAATGTTTTATGCTTTTAAATACAACAACAAAAGCACGATGGATTTCATTACTAATGAAAAGAAAATTAATTCTCCTGAGGATATTGTAACTTCTTTAGATAAAACGCAATCGGAAATGGTTTATTCCTATTTGGCTGTTTTTGATAAAAATAATAGTACCACTTCCCAACCTGATTTGGAAGTTATTTTGAGCAAATACAATGAAAATGAAACGGAATATGAAGCGGTCATTAAGGCGTTACCGATTCCAGATTCACAAAAATTTGAAACGGGCTTCAGTCTTTTTAAACATAAAATCCCAATGTGGATTTTCCTAATTACGTTACTATTTTTAACGGTTTGGGCGTACCGTCAAAATTTATCGTTAATTCCAATGTTGGGATTAATTTCTTGCTTGTATATGATGGCAGAACTTAGTGTTTGGAATTGGATTTATTTTACGATTTGGTTGTTGATTGGTTTGGTAATTTACTTTGGCTATAGCCGAAAAAACAGTAAATTGAATTTGCAGGAATAAAAAAAAATTATTTAAGGACTTTAAAATCCGCTTTGAAAATTTCAAGGCGGATTTTTGATTTTAGAACCAACGCAATTGAAAATTCAAAATCAATAGCCCAGAGTGAAACGGAAAGCCCGGAATGAAAAAGGCAGCTTTTCTTATCGAAAAATAGCGACCAACGGAAGCTCCTTTTTTGGCTTAGAAAAACAGACTTTTGATTGAGGACTTGAAGTGGAACGCTGGAAATAGCTCCAGAAAAAAGTTGCCCTGAAAAGGATGCATTTCATCGATAATAATTTTATAACCTTCTATAAATCAATACTTTTATTATTATATAGGTTTAACTATTTAATTCAATTATTATGTATTACGATTTGTTTAAAGACAGGGAAGAAGCGGGGTTGTTGCTTGCGGAAAAATTGCGAGAATATGAAAATACGAATTCAATAATCCTTGCAATTCCTAGAGGTGGCGTTCCTGTTGGATTTGTGATTTCTCAAAAATTGAATCTTCCGTTGGATATTATTTTATCCAAAAAAATTCCACATCCATATAATAAGGAATTGGCAATTGGGGCGGTTACAATGGACGCAGAAATCGTGGATTATTACCCAAATATTTCCAAAAATTATATCAATTCTGAGATTTTAAGGATTCGAGAGGTGCTGAAAAAGAAGCAAAATTTATTTGTTGGAAATGACAAACCGCTTGATGTGAATGGTAAAAACGTAATTCTTGTGGATGATGGAATTGCTACTGGAAATACAGTTTTGGTTTCGATTAAGTCCTTACGAAAATTGAAACCCGCTAAAATAATTGTAGCAGTTCCCGTTTTGCCGTATGATGACTTGAAAACTTTTCAACAAGAAGCCGATGAATTTGTATATATAGAAGCGTCGAATTATTTCAGAGGCGTGGGTGCTTTTTATGAGCATTTCGAGCAAGTTGACGATGATATTGTGGTTGAAATGTTGAGTGCGACAACACCGATTTAGGGTTAATAATTTGCTGATTAACTACTTTAATACTTTAATTATGAAAACTAAAAGCATAGAAATCCCTTTGAAATCAGTTACTTTAAAAGGGGAATTGGCGATTCCGAAGAATGCCGATGGGATTGTTATTTTTTCTCACGGAAGCGGAAGTAGCAGGTTTAGTCCCCGAAATAAATTTGTTGCAGAAATGCTTCATCAGCAAAATTTTGGCACATTACTTTTCGATTTACTTACCGAAGAAGAAGATACAATTTATGAAAATACGTTCAATATTGATTTGCTAATAGCAAGATTAATTGAAGTTACCGAATGGTTGTTGCATCATAAAAATGTGAAGGGAATTCCAATTGGGTATTTCGGAGCGAGTACGGGAGCGGCTTCAGCATTGGGAGCGGCGGCACATTTCAAAAATAAAATTAAAGCAGTTGTTTGCAGAGGCGGTCGTCCAGATTTGGCTTTGAATCACTTGCGCGCTGTAACGGCTCCCACATTATTACTTGTTGGTGAGTTGGATTATCCTGTAATTGAAATGAATAAATTGGCCATTAGCCGTTTGCACTGCGAAAAAGACATGCAAATAATTTTGGGTGCCACTCATTTATTCAAGGAGCCGGGGAAATTGGTTGAAGTGGTAGAATTTTCAATTTCTTGGTACAAAGCGCATTTGTCAAAACAAAATTATGCTACTGAAAAAACGAGTGTTACCCATTAAAACTGTTTTAAATTTTCAAATTCCCACATTATAACTATCTTTGGCATCTTAAAATAAGATATCAAAAATGACATTATCTCAATTACTTACGCCATC
>JBIPNF010000116.1:0-7541 GCA_044373885.1 Flavobacterium sp.
TGTATTTGAAAAATGGATATGATTTGACTTTGAAAATGGATGCCAAAAAATTTGACGAATCTATTGCGTATTCGGGTGTTGGTGCAAACGAAAATAATTATTTGGCGAAAGCAACCCTTGCAGAAAGCACTTTTGAATTTGACAAATTAATGGAATTGAATGATGCGGACTTTAGCGCTGCTATAGACAACAAAACCAAATCGGATTTGGCAAAACTTGAGGGAAGTAAACTAGACGCCAATTTTGTTGCCTTGCAAAAAAAGAAAATTGAGGGAAACAAGGCAGGAATGACAGCCTATTTCAAAGAAAGTAAGGAAAAGCTAAAACTGAATAATACGATGGCTCCGGGTTTTGATTATGCGAATTTTAAAGGCGGAACAACCAAACTTTCTGATTTAAATGGAAAATATGTTTACATTGATGTTTGGGCCACTTGGTGTGGTCCCTGTCGTGCTGAAATTCCATTTTTGAAAAAAGTAGAAGAAAAATACCATGACAAAAACATAGCTTTTGTGAGTATTTCAGTAGATGTAGATAAGGATTTAGAGAAATGGAAAAAATTTGTTGAAGAGAAACAATTGGGTGGAATTCAATTGTTTGCTGACAAAAACTGGAATTCCGATTTCATGAAAAGTTTCAGCATCAATAGCATTCCTAGATTTATATTGATTGACCCAAGCGGGAAAGTAGTTAGCGCTGATGCGGCAAGACCTTCCTCTCCAAAACTTCAAGAACAGTTGGATGGATTGTTGAAATAGACAAAATAGAATGTATAGAAACCCGTTTTAGAACGGGTTTTTTGGTTTTATAGGTTTGTGTTCGCGGGTAAGGTTTGCACCCGAACAAAGCGAACAGACGAAGTAAATCTACCTTTCAGCATTAACTTCATTCACAATGAAAGTCTAAAGATTCCTGGGTTCGCGTGAGGGATGGCAGAGAAAATCCTTTGTGAAATGAAATGGAACAAAGATTGTAGCGAAGAGCCCGACCGAGTTTACAACAAATTTCCTGGTACCTCGAAATGTCTAAACGAAGGGCACGCCCAAATAAAAAACCCTTACATTGCTGCAAGGGTTCTGAAAAGGCTGAAATCTGAAATAGATTTAGTATCTGTAATATTCTGGTTTGAATGGTCCTTGAACGGGAACACCAATATAATCGGCTTGATCCACACGCAACGTTTCCAATTCAACTCCTAATTTTGCCAAGTGCAACATTGCCACTTTTTCATCCAAATGTTTAGGTAACATATACACTTCATTGTTGTATGCCGCGCTGTTTTTCCACAATTCAATTTGAGCTAAAGTTTGGTTTGTAAATGAATTACTCATTACAAAACTTGGGTGACCTGTAGCACAACCAAGATTTACCAAACGACCTTCTGCCAAAACAAGAATGTCATTTCCAGCAATGGTATATTTGTCCACTTGTGGTTTGATTTCCACTTTTGATGCACCGTGATTTGAATTCAACCAAGCCATATCAATTTCGTTATCAAAATGTCCGATGTTACAAACGATAGTTTTGTCTTTCATTTTTTCGAAATGAGAACCCAAAACAATATCTTTATTTCCAGTAGTGGTGATAATAATATCTGCAGTTGCAATAACGGTGTCTAATTTTTTAACTTCAAAACCGTCCATTGCTGCTTGAAGCGCACAAATTGGGTCAATTTCTGTAACTGTCACAATAGATCCAGCACCTCTAAAAGAAGCTGCTGTTCCTTTTCCAACATCACCATATCCACAAACGATTACTCTTTTTGCAGCAAGCATTACGTCAGTTGCACGACGAACCGCATCAACTGCTGATTCTTTACAGCCATATTTGTTGTCGAATTTCGATTTTGTAACCGAGTCATTCACGTTAATGGCTGGCATTGGCAACGTTCCCGCTTTTACTCTTTCGTATAATCTGTGAACTCCAGTAGTAGTTTCTTCAGACAATCCTTTGATTCCAGCAACCAATTCTGGGTAACGGTCAATAACCATATTTGTTAAATCTCCACCATCGTCAAGTATCATATTTAATGGTTTTCTATCTTCACCAAAGAACAAAGTTTGCTCGATACACCAGTCAAAATCAGGTTCGTTTAACCCTTTCCAAGCATAAACTTGAATCCCCGCAGCAGCAATTGCCGCAGCAGCTTGATCTTGAGTTGAGAAAATATTACAAGAACTCCAAGTCACTTCCGCACCCAAAGCAATTAAGGTTTCAATCAAAACCGCAGTTTGAATGGTCATGTGCAAACATCCCGCAATACGAGCACCAGCAAGCGGTTGTTCGTTTTTGTATTCCGCACGAAGCGCCATTAAACCTGGCATTTCAGCTTCGGCTAATTCAATTTCTTTTCTTCCCCAAGCTGCTAGAGAAATGTCTTTTACTTTGAAAGCCACATAAGGCATAGTTGATGTACTCATTTATAGTATATTTGTAATTGTAAAATTTTTGCAAATTTAGGCATTAACTTTATGAATTAATAATTTTCGCAAATATTTATGAAATGTTTATTTTGTAAAGGTTTGAATTTTAATCAACTAATCGAAAGAGTATGATTTTTTTTGGAGCTATTTCCTGCTGTACGCTATATCCACGCCCAAAAGCGTGGGATACCGCTGCCATCAGGGCTAGGAATAAGTCGAAATTAGGTACTTCATAATTTATAATTAATCAAATGCCGCTTTATAAAACCATAAATTTCAGTCTCACAACCCAAATTCTAGTTTGGAAAATAACGGAATCCTTGGCGCAATTGTGCAATGAAGTTACTTTAAATCCAACAAATACAATTCGGTTCAGCGGAATGAAATCGGAATTGCACCAGCGTGCTTTTTTGAGCGTTCGTAAATTATTACAAGAAAAAGGCTACACGGATCTCGATTTAGAATACGACGAATTTGGAAAACCACATCTCAAAGACGGAAAACACATATCCATTTCCCATTCTCACGAATTTTCAACAATTATAATTAGCGATCAAAAAGTGGGTATCGACATCGAATTGCAAAGAGAAAAAATAATCAAAATCGCAGATAAATTCATTGATTATGAATTGGAGTTTTTAAACAAACAAAACCAAGAAAACTATATCAAGAAACTCACCCTGATTTGGGGAATCAAAGAATCAATTTTCAAAATTCGCAATGAAATCGGAATTAGTTTCAAAAATCACATTCAAGCAAAGGTATTTGAAATGAAAGACAAATCGGGGAATGCAAGTTTGTATTTTCAAAATAAAACAGAATTATTTACGTTTCATTTTGAGGAAATTGAAAATTTCATTTTGGTATATGTGTTCGAAAAGCACTAATTTTACAATAAAAATAAATGATAGAATATCTATTTCATCAATATAAAAATTATCCCATATTTGAAATTTACCTTGAAATCACAGCTGTAATTTTTGGTTTGTTGAGTGTTTGGTATGCCAAAAAAGATAATATTTTGGTATTTCCAACAGGAATAATAAGCACATCAATTTACGTATATTTATTATGGAAATGGTCTTTATTGGGCGACATGATGATTAACGGATACTATTTTATTATGAGTATTTACGGCTGGTATTTATGGACTCGAAAAAAAGAGGGCGAAGTCGAATATCCAATCGCGACGCTTTCAAACAAGGAAAAATCGATTGCATTTATTATTTTCATAGCAACAATCGCTTTTGTAGTTGCAGTCTATTTATTTTTTGATAAATTTACAACTTGGGCGGCTTATGTTGACACTTTGGTTACTGGGATTTTCTTTGTAGGAATGTGGCTCATGGCCAAGCGAAAAATCGAAAACTGGATCTTGTGGATTATTGGGGATATAATTTCAATACCACTTTATTTTTTCAAAGGATATACATTTACAAGTATACAATATATACTATTTACAATTATTGCCTTTTATGGCTATTTAGAATGGAAGAAAATCTCAAGCAACTCCAAAATATTGGAAACGACATAATAAGAATTACAGTTTACGGACCCGAAAGCACGGGGAAAACGACACTAACAAAGCAGTTGGCCACTCATTTTAATACAGTTTGGGCGCCTGAATTTGCGCGGGATTACTTGCAAGAAAAATGGAATACCAAACAAGAAATCTGCGTTGCCGAAGATTTATTGCCCATTGCAATTGGTCAAATGCAACTCGAAAATGAAGCGTTACAAAAAGCTAATAAATATCTTTTTGCCGACACCTGCTTGATGATTACAAAAGTTTTTTCAGAAATTCATTATGGTTTTTGCGATGCAAAACTAGATAAAGCTGCCCGAAAACACAAGTACGATTTATTTTTCCTCACCGATGTTGATGTGCCTTGGGAACAAGATGATTTGCGTGACGCACCAAATGATAGAATCGCAACATTTGAAAAATTCAAACAAGCATTAATTGATAACGACAAACCGTTTATTGTACTTTCTGGGAATGCTGAAATGCGTTCTCAAAAAGCAATTGCTATAATTGAAGAACTTACAAAAGCCAAAGAACTAGGTTTTTCAGGGCAAGATTATCTTCAGATTTTAGAAACAGAAATCCCGCTTAGTTCTATAGAAAAGCAACTAAATATTTTTAAAAACGGTGTTATTAAAATCAGTTTAAATCGTCCAGCAGTTATAAATGATGGAATTTTAAAATTTACGAAGGAAGAATTTCAAAAATATTCTGATTATTTTGATGCTGAAAAAGACAAATTAAAACTAAAGAAGTTTGTTCCTGCATCTGGTGCAGCCAGCAGAATGTTCAAATTTTTAAACGAATTTTTGAATGAATTCGACATTGAAAATGAATCCATAAACGCCTATATCAATAGAAAAAAGGCAAATAATTTATTAATTTTTTTAGCAGGATTGGAGAAATTTGCATTCTTTAAAACAATTAATAAAAAGCTCAAAGAAATTCATCCCGCTTTTGATTCTTGGCACAAAGACCAAAAAAATTATCATTTCATAAAAACGATGTTAGATATAAAGCATTATGATTATGCCAATAAGCCAAAGGGAATTTTACCATTTCATAATTATAAAAATCATATTGCAACACCAATAGAAGAACATCTAATAGAAAGTGTTTTGTATGCGAGTTCTAAAGGGACTTCCAATTTACATTTTACGGTTTCAGAAATTCATAAAAACCAATTTGAAAAAACATTAAACAAAGTCAAAAGTAAAATTGAAGCCGAAAATAAAACAACAATTACAATAAAATTTTCACATCAAAAAACAGCTACAGATACTATTTCCGTTGATTTGAATACGATTCCTTTTCGGGATAGTAAAGGCAAATTAGTTTTTAGACCTGGCGGTCACGGCGCATTAATTGAAAATTTAAATGCATTAGAAGCCGATATTGTTTTTATAAAAAACATAGATAATGTTATTCAAAATGAATCCGAAACAATTGCTTTATACAAAAAAGGATTGGCAGGAATTTTGATTGAATTACAACTGAAAATAGCCAATTATTTATTGAAACTTGATGAAATTTCCGAAAATGAAATTGTTGAAATCGAAATTTTTTTAGATAAAAAGTTAAACAACAAAGTAATTTCTGATTTTTCAAAATATACGTTAGAACACAAAATTATTTATTTGAAGGAAGTCTTGAACCGACCAATTCGAGTTTGTGGAATGGTGAAAAACGAAGGAGAACCCGGCGGCGGACCGTTTTGGGTAAATGATTCCAAAGGAAATACCACTTTGCAAATCGTGGAAATATCCCAAATTGATTTAACCAATGAAAATCAGGCTTTAATTGCTAAAAATGCAACCCATTTTAACCCTGTAGATTTGGTTTGTGCAATTAAGGATTATAAAGGGTCAAAATTCGATTTAAGAGAATATATTGATGTAAATAGTGGCTTCATCGTTGATAAAAATAAAGATGGAAAACCGCTAAAAGGATACGAATTACCAGGATTATGGAACGGGGCAATGGCCAATTGGATTACTGTTTTTGTTGAAGTACCTTTAATTACATTCAATCCTGTGAAAACCGTAAATGACTTATTGAAACCGGCACACCAACAAAAATAACGCAGTTAAAAACATTCTGCAATCATGGAAAAAGACAAATTAATCGCCGAATTGCACTACAAAGCCGTAAGAAGTAGTGGTGCTGGCGGGCAAAATGTAAACAAAGTTTCCTCGAAAGTGGTCCTTTCCTTCGATTTAAAAAATTCTCAAGCCTTGTCCGAAGAAGAAAAATGGCGCCTTGAAACGAAATTAGCTTCAAGATTAACCTCGGATTTATTTCTAATTCTAAATTGTGACGAGGACAGAAGCCAACTCAAAAACAAAGGAATTGTCACCAAACGTTTTTTATCAATTATGGAGCAAGGGCTTCATATTCCGAAAATAAGGAAAGCTACAAAAATCCCAAAATCGGTAATTAGAAAACGGATAAAAGACAAAAAAAACGTTTCGGATATTAAGAAAAACAGGAAGAAACCAGAATTTTAAATTTATTGCAATTCATAATTCATAATCCACAATTTATAATTAATTTTGTCGCGTCTCAAAGGGGTGCTAGATTCCAAAAATGGAATGACAGCTGAGATTATACCCAAAGAACCTGGGCAGGTAATGCTGCCAAGGGAAAAAATGACAAAAAAGTAGCGTGCACACTATCTATTTGTCATAGGAACAATCAATTTAACAAAAAGAATAATTCCCCCTTGTTATTCGTAAACAATTTACGAATGAAAAATGTAATCAAATTACAAACAAAAAGAACGAAACCTACTAATCTATTATCTCTTCGTCTCTTATCTTTTATCTTTTTAAGTACAACTTTCTTCTCTTTTTCTCAAGAAATTAAAAAAGACACTACAAAAATCAACGAACTTGACGCTGTTTTAGTTTCAGCGATTCGTGTAGATTCAAAAACGCCTGTAACGTTCAGCAATTTGAACAAAAAAGAATTGAAATCTCGAAATTTAGGGCAGGATATTCCAATTTTAATGAATTATATGCCATCGGTTGTAACAACTTCTGACGCTGGGAATGGGATTGGTTACACAGGAATTCGTGTTCGTGGAAGCGATGCAACTCGTGTAAACATTACTATAAATGGAATTCCGTACAACGATTCTGAAAGTCAAGGAACCTATTGGGTGAATATGCCCGATTTTGCTTCATCTCTTGAAAGTATTCAGTTGCAACGCGGTGTGGGAACTTCAACGAATGGTTCGGGAGCATTTGGCGCAAGCTTAAACATGCTTACGGATAACTATTCCAAAGTGAGTAGCGGTGAAATTTCAAACTCAGCGGGTAGTTTTAATTCAAGAAAAAACACGGTAAAATTCAGCACTGGATTAATGAATGCTGAAACAAGTTCAGCACAAGATACTAAAACAAGTTCAGCACAAGGTTTCGAAATTGCAGGTCGTTTGTCAGTTTTAAAATCGGATGGTTATGTTGACAGAGCAAGTTCTGACTTGAAATCGTATTTTCTTCAAGGAACTTATGTTGGAAAAACAACCTTGATAAAAGCATTGGCTTTTGGTGGAAAGGAAAAAACATACCAGTCTTGGAATGGAATTGATG
>JBIPNF010000117.1:0-7493 GCA_044373885.1 Flavobacterium sp.
ATCCTTTAAAAGAATCTTTTTTAGCATTGTTAAAATTAGTTGATGCAATAACTCTTGGAGTTATAAATGCAGCAGCAGAAAACATTAAAGTTGATTTTATGAACTTGCGTCTTTTCATTATACTATTGTGCTTTTTAGATTAAACAATTATAGGATGTTTTATTGGTCTCAAATAGAGTTTAAAACTCTGCCTGTCGGCAGACAGGTATGCACTTTCAGTGCATCTCGCTTAAGCTTCTTAAATTTTTTTTTGCCACAGATTCACAGATTAGAAATGATTTAAAAAATCCGTGAATCCGTGGCAAAATTTCACTGATTAATTTGTATCTAACCTAGCAGGTTTTTAGTCTGCCAAACCAAATCTATGGACTTCCAGTCCATAGTGGTTTAGTTCTTTTTTTTTACAACACAACCTAAACTCTTTAGAATCAAAACCCGAATCAGCATTCAAAAAAGTCCTTCAACCGGAATATTTGATTGTTCTAAAGTACCTGTTAGTACTTCAAACTGAACTTCTATATTATAAAGGCCGTTATGGTTACTAGCAACCGGATTTGAAATAGCTAATAACAACCGCCTATAGCTGAAATACAACGTATTAGTTGTTTTGCGTTTCTTTCTGCCTTGATATTCTACTTGTTCACCCAACTCTTATTGCGGAAGTATGACTACCGTTAAAATCGACACTTGAATGGTCTAATTTTGATTTGTTTTTTCTAAAATACTTGTCCAACTTCTCTTTCCATAAAAATACCCCCAAATAATTTCTAAGTTTTTGGGGGCAATGTAAAAAGTATATTCTTAGCATAAATCATACTATTTTTTTAAGACTTTATATTTTTTTAGTGGCAAAGGATCTTTCTCAAAAAAAAAAATAGACAAGCCCTATTGCGACCAAAATTCATACATATCAGCCAATTGGCGCTGCTGGTTTTGCGTATTCTAAACCACCGATTTCATCATTTTTTTCTGGTTGTGCAAATGTTACAAAATTGGTACACAAGAAGAAAGCAGCTATATAACACTATAATAAATTATTTTTTTTAAATTTTTGTGTCCTTAATTCACAACTTTTTTAGTAACCATGCTGTTATCTTCGGATGTTATTTTAACAATCAAGACTTGACGTGTCGCTTTCAAATTAGAAATAGCCGCCGTAGTTGCTTTCACGTTCTTTTGTTGTGCAATTAATCTTCCCTGAATATCATACACTTTAATAGTATTGATAACACTTGTTCCTGAATTTACATATAAAGTGCTATTGTTTATATACACTCTTACATTGTTTTGGTTGAATTCTGGCGCATCTACGTTCAATGTTCTTTGGTATTTCAAAGAAAATCTAGCGTTGTCTATTCCGGCTGCTGCAGTGAAAGTATAAGAACCTTCTTTCAAATCTGTTTCATTACCAGTAGTGTTATCTTTAAGATAAATAGCTTGTTCCCCAGTAAACAGACCGTCAAAATGATCAATAGCAATAGTGTAGTTTCCTGCAGCATTGGTTTTGAAACCCAACGGAACCGTATCTGTAGTTGCAAAAGGAAGGGCACGACCCTGAATGGTATATTCCTCAGCGTTGATGATAGACGTTAAAGCAATTGGCGCATCGTTAATGTATTTACCATCCAATGAATCCACTCCTTGCGTTGCATCAGTCATATAGCTTACAAGCATTTGGCTGAAAACTCCAGAAGTATTGGTCAAATTCAACCAAATACGGTTTCTTTCTGTATTGGTTCTAAAAAATTGAGTTGAAATACTAGTCAAACGCATTGCATTTTCAAAATTCAATGTTGAAGCTCTTTTCGCCTTAACAAAAAATCCTTGACCTACTTGAATCGTTCCATTTGGAGGCTCACTTGTTGGATTCACACTTGTTCCACTGGGTGCTGTTAATGTACCTCCAGCTGGATTATAAGTTGCATAAGCTGAGCCCGATGCCCCATTAGTTTTTCTCCAGAAATACAAAGTACTTTCAATATTATTGGTATTGTTAATATCATTTATTAATAAATCCGCATTTATAGTTGATGGATAAGGATTTCCTACTAAATTATAACTATGAGCCGGATCAGTATAGTTTAGGGCAATTGGCACTTTACCATTATTAAGAACCCCTGTGAAAACTCCACCGAAAGTTCTAAGCGTATTAGCAGGCCAATTATTAGGAGAACGAATTAAATAGCCAGTTGCGGTAGCAAAATTTACAGTATTTGTAAAATCTACTACATTATAAAAATTAGTATCCGAATTATAAGTATAAAAACGAGTTGCTAAAGTGTTATTTGAAAAGGTACGTAAATTTTGTCCTGCCACTGGCGAACTCCATAACGTATAATCATACAATTGAATAGAAGCGCTGTTTCTTTTTACAATCGCAGTTCCTGTAGGTGTTGGGTTCGTGTTTAACGCAGCAGTTTGAATCAAGTTGGCATTGTTATCTATAGTTATTATACCATTATTAGTAACAGCACCTGCAACTGTGATGTTGTGACCAGTATTGATTGTAAATGTTTTAGTTGCATTAACAGTTAATGTTTTTGCAGAAAATCCTGCCGTATCGCCAGTAGCCGTTGTTGAAAAATCACCATTAATTATTGCATCAACGGAAGCTGTTGGAGCGTTGTTAGACCAAGCTGAACCGTTCCAAGTGGTATAGGAAGTATCTGAACCTTCCAAATTACCACCAGTAGCTCCAGTTCCTGGCTGACCTGTATTAATAGTCAAATTCAATGTGGCAGTATTACATCCAACTACAATCGCTACAATTGTACTAGAAGTATATGTTACATTATTATATGGCCAAAAATAAGAACCGCTAGTTTGTGACTGTGTTACACTTCCATCTGTTGTTGCTGGATTAATTGTAATAGTCATTGTAGCTGTTGTAGCGCACTGACCAGCAGTTGGTGTAAAAGTATATTCTGTTCTGGCCGTATTATTTAATGCTGGCGACCATGTTCCTATAATCCCGTTGTTAGAAGTTGTTGGTAAAGCATTTAAGATTCCTGCTGAACAAA
This sequence comes from Flavobacterium sp., assembly GCA_044373885.1. Taxonomy (GTDB): domain Bacteria; phylum Bacteroidota; class Bacteroidia; order Flavobacteriales; family Flavobacteriaceae; genus Flavobacterium. The sequence continues at coordinate 3,021 of JBIPNF010000117.1, forward strand.
TGGGATCCACTTGAGTAAAGGTTGGTGTTACATTAGCATTCACCGCAAAATTCCCCGTAGAAGTTGCTATTCCACCGGGAGTCGAAACTACTACTGCTCCAGCAGTAATTGATACAGCAGGAAGAGTAGCCGTTATTTGAGTTGCACTATTAACGACATAGCTGGCAACATCAACACCATTAACGGTTACTGCTGTAACTCCTACGAAGTTCATTCCTTTAATGACTAAAGTAGAACTCACACACTCTTGTGTAATGTCTGTTGTTCCATCACTGGTCAAACTGGTAATACTTACTACATAATCCCATGCACCAGCATCCTTACCGTCAGATCCAAAATCTATAGGACTGTCTATACCAGCAGCAACACTGTTATAAATCACTTTTCCTAGCGTAGCTTCAAAACGTAAATTGGAAGATGTCAAATCAGCTGCTCCTTTAAAATTTGATTTTGTATCTACATTACTACTTATCCATTGACCTATAGAATAAGTAAATGACTGTGTGCCTCCTGATGCAGAACCAAAATCACTAGAAGCTCCTGCACCTCCATTAATTTTATTATTGTAAAATAAACTATTGGTTACAGAAACATTTGTATTAGTTGATCTTATTGCACCATAATCAACATTGTCTTTAGTAATTTTGTTTTCAAAAAAAGTACAGTTTGTTATTGTTACTTGACCGGTATAAGTAGTAGTACTACCGCTAGTTAAAGTTCCCTCTGCAAATATTGCTCCACCACCGTCAGTCCCCAAAGTCCCTTGAGCTAAATTATCATAAAAAGTACAACCTGTTATATTAACTGTTGGGCTTGAAGCAGCATTTACATAGATTGCGCCACCACTTTTTCCTGAAATATTGTTTTTAAAAGTAGAATTAGTAATAATAAGATCACCAGAAGAAACCGCCAAGGCACCACCCGATCCCGTAGTTGTTTTATTGTTTAAAAACACACAATTGTTAAAGGATAAAGTTGAAGCAACTGATAATAATGCTACAGCACCATTAGTTGTCGCAGTAGTCACATTCACATCTTTAAAAGTTATATCAGAAAAAGAAATGGTTTTGCTTGCGGTTGTAACATTGAACAATCTGGCAGTACTACCAGTAATAACGGCAGTATTCATTCCTTGAAAAGTAAGCCTTTTAGTTATCGCTACTGTGGAAGTTTGAGATATTGCACCTACAATATAAATTCTATCCCCATCTGTTGCGGCTGCTACTGCAGCATCCACAGTAGAAAAGGCATTGGCTTCGGTTCTGCCACCATTATTGTTACCATCCGCTTTAACATATAAATCAACTGAGGGAGGTATAATCGGTATAAGACTAGTTAAAGGAATGGTTCCATCCAACATTTTCTGGGTTTGGTCCGCTAATTTCAAATACCAGTCACTTGGCAAATTAACGCCATCAATATCTAAGGATACCAATCTATCATTAGCTTGAATGGGGAGTTTTGCTGTTATGTCCGTTATTTTAAACATGGCCGTACCCTCATCAACTTCATCAAACATGGCTACATAAATAAATTTTACACCCGCTTGAACAGCATTATACGCCTGACGCCAATAAAATTGACCGCCATTCCGTGGTGTAGTGTTTAATGTTTCAATTGATGGTGGTGTAGAATTAGATTTTAAATTTTTCCAAGAAAATCCTGGCCAAATAACAGGCATATAGTCTTTATTATTATTGTTACACGCTGCCAAATCAGGTACTATATTATTAGTTTTGAAACTATCCGCACCACTATTATTAGAATACCTACCTACTGACCATGGACTAATCATGTCAAGGGAGTTATAGACAGCTGTCCATCCAGCACCCGTTTCTGAAGAACCAGATAGTGTACGCCATCCATCAGGTACTCCCCCCATAACGTAAGCACGGTATCTAGGAGCTGCATTGGTTTGGAAATAAGCAATTATAGCGTTGAAAGTTGCCGTTGTTAAACCACGGTTTTTAAAACCAATACCCCAAATAGCCACTACTGGTTTTCCATTCTGTTTTACATATTCCGGCTTATTAAGGATATCATACGTATCAACAAGATATTCCCAATCAGCTACAATTTTTGTATACATGTTAGCGTCTGTTATATTTCCACCTATAGACACATCATACATAACCGCATACTTTCGGTTGTATTCTGCGGCCGAAGTAATTACATTTTCAAGTACTTTATTTTTAGCCATGAATGAACCTGAAGTTTGAAGGTCAACAGCACTTAAAAAACGTTGCAAGTAAATACCATGCACGTTGTAGTTACTCATCCACTCAAAATGTTTGCGTGTCGTACTTAAGCTGTAGGAAGAGAATAATTGAGCGTTTGAGCCATTAGCATAGGTCATATTGGTGTTAAATTTATCTGTATATTCAGACATATCAGGCCACATATCTACAGTTAAATTTGTTGCGTCTGGGGCAGCGGCAGTGCCGCCTCTAAACCAGTGACTCCAAGGATTATTTGTCGTAGAACCATCTCCAGGAGCTAAAAACCATCCTTGATATCCCATCATCACTTTGTAATCAAGTTGATTTTGGGAAGAGACCGAACTAGAATAGCTTATTACTAAAAACAATATATAAACGGATACATTTTTTTTTGATTTCATAGATATAATTATAATTGGAGTATTTTAAATAAGGAAAAATACACTATAAATCTCATCACTAAACTAGGAGGATATATACAAGGATAATGTATAATCCTTAATAATACATTAATAAAGCATTAATGCAAAAAAATTATTCAATTATAAATTACTAAATCTATAAGATTCTATCAAGTAATTTAAAAAAAAGGATACCGTCAATTCTGTACTAAATAAAAATCTAAGCAAAAAAATAATTTATTTAAGTTGAATTTTTTGTTTGTACCCATTAGAAATATAACATATTTTTTTTGATTATCCTTACCCCCCTGCCCTCTCTAAACCTATCTGCGGACAGACAGATGAGAGGGTGTAAAGATTGGATTGTATTATATTTCTAAACGGTATTATTTATAATTTGTGACCCGAGACCGAAGGTCGAATAGACGAAGTAATTTGCGGAAAAAATTCGAAACAGAGCTTCGAATAATTTAACCTAAAAAGATTAAAAATAAACCTCTAGAATTTTAGCACTGTCAGAGGCATTAAGCACAAGAGTTGAGATGCTGGATGGGAACATAATCGTTTCGCCCTGTGAAAGCGAATAGGTCTCCCCTTTATGATTAATAGCTAAAGTTCCTTCTACACAAATATAAATAACAAAAGAATCGATAGCGGAATAGTCCTTTTTCACTTCCCCTTTAATACTTATTATGTTTGTTTTAAAATAAGGGGAATGCACCAATTTATTAGAAACATTTGTCTTTAATTCATAACTTGTTTTATAGGAATCATACACTTTAAAATCTATCACATCAATGGCTAATTCATTGTGTAGTTCTCTTTTCTCTCCCGTTTTAGCATCCACCCTATCATAATCATAGATGCGATACGTTATGTCTGAAGTTTGTTGAATTTCGGCCAACAAAACACCAGCACCTATAGCATGCACTCTTCCTGTTGGGATATAAAATGTATCCCCTTCCCTAACATATTCATGATGCATGACATTTAAAATGGTATTATTATCTAAATGTGTTTTATAACTTTCTTTATTTATTTCTTCATCAAATCCAACGATCAGCTCGGCGTTTTCATCGGCTTGCATAACATACCACATCTCATTTTTACCAAAAGAATCGTGTCTTTCTTTAGCTATTTCATTGCTCGGATGAACTTGAATGGATAAAGGGGTTTCAGCATCAATAAACTTTATTAATAATGGAAAATCTTCTCCGAAATTCTCATAAACATTTTCGCCCACAAAATTACCTTTGAATTGTCTTGTAATTTCTTTTAAGGTTTTACCTTTTAAAAAACCGTTTTCCACTTTAGTTGCATCTCCAGAGACATCCGAAATTTCCCAAGATTCACCGATATTTTCTTCTGTGTACTCTTTATTTAGTGCTGTCTTTAATTTACTGCCACCCCAAATTCTGTATTTGAAAAGAGGGGTGAATTTTAAAGGATATAATTCCATTTTATTTTAATTTAAATTAATTTTCGTTTTAATACACCATTATAATGCTTAGAGTTATTTTTCTGCAACCACTCTAATAAGCAACTTCTTAATTCTTCTGCTTTTTGTTCGTATTCTTTTCTATTTGTGTTTATCCCTAATAAGTTATTCATTTCATACGGATCTTTATTCAAATCATATAAAGCATTTAAGACCTTTGAGTCTTCTGTATAAGGTACCATTAGTTTCCAACCGGCTTTAACAATCATATAATTTGGAGATGTAGGTCCATTATAATCCCATTCTGTAACAACATATTCCCCATGTTTTGTAGCTTTACCCTCAATTAAATCTCGTAAGCTTTCGCCTTCCGATTTATAGTTACCCACTTTTAGATAATCCATAATAGTGGCAA
>JBIPNF010000118.1:0-7475 GCA_044373885.1 Flavobacterium sp.
AATCATTGAAGAACATAAAGTCAATGCGATGTTTACGGCACCAACAGCTATTCGAGCCATAAAAAAGGAAGATCCAAACGGAGATTTCATCAAGAAATACGATTTGAGCTCTTTGAAAACGCAATTCCTTGCAGGCGAACGTTGCGATGTTGCCACATTGGAATGGTATAACGAACAAATTCCTGTTCCTGCAATTGACCATTGGTGGCAAACCGAATCTGGATGGCCGATGGTGTCAAATATGATAGGAATTGAAAAACCAATTGTTAAACCCGGTTCGGTAGGAAAAGCAGTTTGTGGCTATGATATTCGTATTTTTGATGAAAAAGGAAATGAATTAGCGGCAAACGATGAAGGATATGTTGTAATTAAATTACCTTTGCCTCCAGGAACTTTATTGGATTTGTGGAAAGATAATGCTCGTTTTCAATCGGATTATTTAACAAAATTTCCAGGATTTTATTTCTCTGGAGATGGCGGATTTAAAGACGAAGATAATTATATTTTCATCACGGGAAGGGTTGATGATGTAATAAATGTAGCTGGTCATAGACTTTCAACTTCTGAAATGGAAGAAATTGTATCCTCTCATTCTTCGGTTGCTGAATGTGCCGTTGTGGGAATTAATGATGCTTTGAAAGGGCAAGTTCCTTTGGCTTTGGTTGTAACCAAATTAGGAGAAACAATGGAACACTTCCAATTAGAACAAGAAATCGTTCAACTTGTTAGAAAGCAAATTGGAGCGGTTGCTTCATTAAGGAATGTGGTTATTGTACAACGATTGCCAAAAACTCGTTCGGGTAAAATTCTTCGGAAATTAATGCGAAGTATTGCCGATGGTGATAATTTTCAAGTACCATCAACTATTGATGACGAAAATATTGTAGATGAAATAATAGAGGTTTTAACAAAATATGAAATTGGCTCTTTCGGGCTAAAATAAATAACTAATAAAATATAAACAAACGATTAAATATTAAAAAAATGAGTTACTACAAAATTGACAATTTAGAACAGTATTTCAAACATTACAACAAATCAATTCGTGAGCCAAGAAAATTCTGGGGAAAAGTGGCATCAGAAAATTTTACTTGGTACCAAGAATGGGAAAAAGTAATTGATTTTGATATGTCTGAAGCCAAAATCCAATGGTTTGTAGGTGCAAAAGTGAATATTGTAAAAAATTGTATTGACAGGCATTTGGCTAGAAAAGGAGATAAAACTGCAATTATATTTGAACCAAATGATCCAAGTGAAGCGGCACAACATATTTCGTATAACGAGTTACACGAACGCGTTTGCAAAATGGCAAATGTGCTTCGGGAACAGGGAATTGAAAAAGGAGATCGCGTTTGTATTTATCTGCCAATGATTCCTGAATTAGCAATAACTACTTTGGCGTGTGCCAGAATTGGTGCCGTTCACTCGGTAGTTTTTGCAGGTTTTTCTGCTTCTGCTGTTGCTACGAGAATTAATGATAGTGATTGTAAAATGGTTATCACTTCTGATGGTGGATATCGCGGAAACAAAACTATCGACTTAAAAGGAATTATTGATGATGCATTGGTAAATTGTCCGTGTGTAGAAAAAGTATTGGTTGCCAAAAGAACCCATTCTAATGTTGCAATGAAAGCAGGTCGTGACCAATGGCTTCAACCGCTTTTGGATGAAGCTTCTGATAATAACGTTGCAGAAATTATGGATGCTGAAGATCCATTATTTATACTTTATACTTCTGGTTCAACAGGAAAACCAAAAGGAATGGTACACACAACGGCTGGATATATGGTTTATTCTGCCTATACTTTCAAAAATGTTTTCAATTATCAAGAAAATGATGTGTTCTGGTGTACCGCCGATATTGGTTGGATTACGGGACATTCCTATATTCTTTACGGCCCATTATTAAATGGAGCTACGACCGTAATTTTCGAAGGAGTGCCTTCATATCCAGACTTCAGTCGTTTTTGGGAAGTTATCGAAAAACATAAAGTAACACAGTTTTATACTGCGCCAACAGCCATTCGAGCATTGGCAAAAGAAAGTTTAGACTATGTTCAAAAATTCCCATTAAGTTCCTTAAAAGTCATTGGTTCTGTTGGAGAACCTATTAATGAAGAGGCTTGGCATTGGTATAATGCTCACGTAGGAGGGAAGCGTTGTCCAGTGGTAGACACTTGGTGGCAAACAGAAACTGGTGGAATAATGATTGCTCCTATAGCATTTGTAACACCAACAAAACCAACGTATGCTTCTTTGCCATTACCAGGAATTCAACCTGTCTTAATGGATGAAAAACGCAACGAAATTGAAGGCAACCAAGTTACAGGAAGTTTGTGTATCAAATTTCCGTGGCCAGGAATTGCAAGAACAATTTGGGGCGATCATAAACGGTATAAAGAAACTTATTTTTCAGCCTTTCCAGGCAAATATTTTACTGGTGACGGTGCACTAAGAGATGAAACCGGATATTATAGAATCACGGGACGTGTTGATGATGTAATTATCGTTTCAGGCCACAATCTTGGAACAGCGCCTATTGAAGATGCTATAAACGAACACCCAGCAGTAGCTGAAAGTGCAATTGTTGGTTTCCCTCATGATATCAAAGGAAACGCTTTATATGGTTATGTGATTTTAAAAGAAATTGGCGAAAGTAGGAACCATGATAATCTTAAAATCGAAATCAACCAATTGGTTTCTGATCAAATTGGTCCAATTGCAAAATTGGATAAAATCCAGTTTGTATCAGGTTTGCCTAAAACGAGATCGGGGAAAATCATGCGAAGAATATTGCGTAAAATTGCGGAAGGCGACTTCTCTAATTTTGGTGATATCACAACATTATTGAATCCTGAAATCGTTGAAGAAATTAAAAACGGGAAGTTATAAATCTTCTTTTTTAATTAAACACAAAAGCTGCTTTGGATTCAAAGCAGCTTTTGTGTTTATATGTGTAGGTTGTTAAATTATATTTTAGAATAAAACAATAATATTCGCGATTTAATCTAATTAACAAACCAATTCCTTAAATTTACTTCAATATGAAAAACAATAAAGAGGTATTAATTTTGGGAGGTGGATTAGCGGGACTTACTGCTGCTATACATTTGTCTAAACTTGGGCTTCGAGTAACGGTAATAGAAAAAAATAACTATCCAAAACATAAAGTTTGTGGAGAATATATTTCTAATGAAGTACTACCATATTTCCAATGGCTTGGTATTGATATTGCAAAATTAAATGCTACTTCAATAACAAAACTCCAATTTTCAACCCAAAATGGAACAACAATTACCACTGAATTACCTTTGGGTGGATTTGGAATTAGCAGGTATGCTTTGGATTTTTATTTATACAATATTGCACTTTCTAATGGTTGCGTTTTTATTCAGGAAACAGTTGAAAATGTAATATTTGATAATGATGAGTTTACAATTACAACTTCAATTGGAACCTTATTCAAATCAAAAATAGCACTCGGAGCTTTTGGAAAACGTTCTAATATTGATATCAAATTAAATAGAAATTTTATTCGGAAAAAGTCACATTGGCTCGCTGTAAAAGCACATTATAATGGAGATTACTTTAATAGTTTGGTGGGTTTACATAATTTTAAAGGTGGCTATTGCGGTGTTTCTAAAGTAGAAAATAATGCCATTAATATATGCTACATTACAAATTATGAAACTTATAAATTGTATAAAAATAATGAGGAGTTTCAAAATAGGGTGCTGTGTGAAAATCCACATTTAAATAAATTATTTGAAAATTGTACTTTGATTTTTGAAAAGCCATTAACAATTGGGCAAATATCATTTGATAAAAAAGAAGCTGTTGAAAATCATATTTTGATGATTGGCGATACTGCTGGATTAATTCATCCTTTGTCTGGAAATGGTATGGCTATAGCGGTTCACAGTGCGAAAATTGCATCAGAATTAGTAATTAATTATTATGATTGTAAAATTGCTTCAAGAGCTTCTTTAGAAGAACAATATATCAAAAAATGGAATTTTCATTTCAAGAAAAGATTAAGAACTGGTCGTTTTATAGCCAATATTTTACAACAACCTCGTACTGCATTAATTTTAATGCGTATATTAGTACAATTTCCATTTCTATTAACAATTATTATTAAGCAAACGCACGGAAAACCAATACTTTAGATAAAAGATGTCTATAAACACAAAATACAGAACCGATACTTCTGAAATTATGGATGATTTCACTCTTGAAGGTGAAGTATTGCGTGAAGCGTTGGATAAAATTGCCAAAATAAATCAGTTTTTAGGAGGAAATTCATTGACTTTGAATGGTTTAAAAGAATTAATATTAACCGTTCCGAAATCAAAAGTCATTACAATAGTTGATATTGGTTGTGGAAATGGAGATATGTTGCGGGTTTTATCAAATTATGGAAATGATAATAATTATTCGTTTAATTTAATTGGAATCGATGCCAATGCGTTTACAGTAAATCACGCCAAAAAATTATCGGAGTCCTATTCAAATATTACCTTCAAATGCGAAGATATTTTTGAATACGATTTTACACAATTAAAATGCGATATAATATTGTGTACATTGACTTTGCATCATTTTAAAAATCCTGAAATTGAAAGTTTGTTGATTACATTTTATGCCAATTCAAAACTCGGAATTGTAATCAATGATTTACACAGAAGCAGTCTAGCCTATCGATTATTTCAAATAATTTGTTTTCTATTTCAATTGAATTCAATGTCTCGTGAAGATGGATTGACTTCAATATTACGAGGTTTTAAAAAAGATGAATTGGAAACATTTTCAAAGAAATTAGGTTTTAAAAAATATACAATTCAATGGAAATGGGCTTTTAGGTACCAATGGATTATTAGAAAATAGACTTATAGACTAAAAGATGAAAGACGAAAAGATAAATAGATAATAAAGGTAAAGTCTAAAGAAAATATGAGTGTAAAAATTATAACGGTTTGCAAACAATTACCGAAATATTCGAGAATGACTGCGGAAATTATGCCTTTTTTAGACACTTGGCTTGAAGGTCAAGAACCTCGATTTATTCGAAAAGTAAAGAAAATTTTTGAAGGTGCTGCAGTCGATAAACGCTACTCGATTATGGATCCAATTGAAGTTTTTACGCACACTTCCTTTGAAGAACGAAACGAAATTTATGTGCGAGAAGTAATTGATTTGGGTGAAAAAGTTTTAGAAAAAGCATTAATAAAAGCCAATTGGAACCCAGAAGTTTTAGATTATATTATTACGGTAAGTTGCACGGGAATTATGATTCCATCTTTGGATGCCTATTTAATTAATAAATTAAAATTGCGCCGAGACATTGTTCGCTTGCCTGTTACAGAAATGGGGTGTGCTGCAGGAATATCAGGAATTATTTATGCTAAGAATTTCTTGCAAGCAAATCCTGGAAAACGGGCAGCTGTTATTGCAGTAGAAAGTCCAACGGCTACTTTTCAGTTGAATGATTTTTCGATGGCTAACATTGTAAGTGCCGCTATTTTTGGAGATGGAGCTGCTTGTGTTTTGCTTTCATCCTGCGAAGAGGAAGAAGGTCCAGAAATTCTATCCGATGAAATGTATCATTTTTATGATGCAATTGATATGATGGGATTCAAACTTACTAATTCAGGACTGCAAATGGTTTTAGACGTAGAAGTTCCAAATACAATTGCAAGACATTTTCCAGAAATAATTCATCCTTTTTTAACAAAAAATAAGCTAAAAATTGAAGATATTAATCATTTAATATTTCACCCTGGTGGGAAAAAAATTGTACAAACTGTAGAAGATTTGTTTTCTGATTTGGGTAAAAATATCAATGATACCAAGGACGTTTTGAGATTATATGGTAATATGTCAAGTGCAACCGTTTTGTATGTTTTAGAACGAATTATGGAAAATAATCCTCAAAAAGGCGAATTAGGTTTAATGTTGAGTTTTGGCCCAGGTTTTTCAGCTCAAAGAATTTTATTAAAATTTTAAATAATTAACCGCAAATTCGCAAATTTCATTAAATAGTTTGAATTAAATTTGCGAATTTGCGGTAGAAAAAAATATGACAAATCAAGAAATTATATCAAAATTACCGTATTCAAAGCCCTTTTTATTTATTGATGAACTTATTTCAATAGATGAAAATGGAGCAGAAGGAACATTTACATTTGATGAAAATTTAGAATTTTATAAAGGCCATTTTAAAGAAAAACCAATTACACCTGGAGTAATTTTGACTGAAGTTATGGCGCAAATTGGATTAGTTTGTTTAGGTATTTATTTATCAAATAATGAATTTAGTAAAAACACTTCAATTGCCTTAACTTCAACACGTATTGATTTTTTAAAGCCTGTTTTTCCTACTGAAAAAGTAACTGTAATTTCAGAGAAAATGTATTTTCGTTTTGGCAAATTGAAATGTAAAGTAATAATGAAAAATGAAAAGGAAGAAGTTGTTTGTCGGGGAGAAATAGCGGGAATTATTGTTTAATATAAATTGAATGCGTAAATGGATAGAAGGGTAGTAATAACAGGACTTGGCGTAGTTGCTCCAAATGGATTTGGGCTGGCTGAGTTTACTCATTCCATCAAAAATGGCATTTCGGGCATAAAACACAATGCCGAATTGGAACGATTGCAGTTTTCTTGTCAAATATCTGGTACACCCGAGATTTCACTCGAATTAATATCGAACTATTTTACAGAATTAGAATTAAGAAATTTCAATTCATCAGGTATTTTATATGGCGTAATTGCAGGAATTGATGCTTGGAAAGACGCGGGATTATCTATAAATAAAGATAATGAACCCGATTGGGATAGTGGAACTATTTTTGGAACTGGCACTTCTGGAATTGATAAATTTAGAGAAAGTATTTACAAAATAGATGCTTTTCAGACTCGTAGATTAGGAAGTACCGCAGTAGCACAAACAATGAATAGTGGCGTAAGCGCCTATTTAGGCGGGAAATTAGGTTTTGGAAATCAAGTTTCTACCAATTCATCAGCTTGTACAACGGGAACTGAAAGTATATTGATGGCATTTGAAAGAATAAAATCTGGTCAAGCCAAACGAATACTCGCGGGCAGTACAAGTGATTCTGGACCTTACATTTGGGGAGGTTTTGATGCGATGAAAGTTTGTACTTACAAACATAATAATACACCCGAAAGTGGCTCAAGGCCAATGAGTGAAAGCGCTTCAGGATTTGTGCCGGGCAGTGGGGCAGGGGCATTAGTCCTAGAGGATTTAGAAATTGCTTTGCTTCGTGGAGCAAGAATTTATGCTGAAGTTTTGGGCGGAAATGTCAATTCTGGTGGGCAACGGGGTGCAGGAACAATGACGGCTCCAAATTCAACAGCAGTCCAAAAATGTATTACAAATGCAATTGAAAACTCTGGAATTTCTGCAAATCATATTGACGCTATTAATGGACATTTAACAGCAACGTCAAAAG
>JBIPNF010000119.1:0-7440 GCA_044373885.1 Flavobacterium sp.
TTTATGGTGCCTATCCTTCGCAGAAAGTTTTACAATTGCACCAACCAAAAGAGGGGTTTCAAATTATGGGACGTGCCGATGACGCACAAGAAGTAGTTTCGAAAGCAAGAATAGTTTTGGCCCCTTTGCGTTTTGGGGCGGGAATAAAAGGCAAATTATTAGAAGCCATGCAATGCGGAACGCCAAGTATAACCACATCAATTGGTGCCGAATCGATGTGTGGAGACTTACCTTGGAATGGTTTTATAACGGATAATCCTAAAGATTTTGCGTCAAAAGCGGTTTCTTTATATCAAGACAAAACTACTTGGAATGAGGCCCAACAAAATGGTCTTCAAATTATAGAAAAGCGGTATTTGAAATCGAATTTTGTCTCCAATTTTAAAGAATTAATTCTTTCCCTTCAAAATAATTTAAAGGAGCATCGCTTGAATAATTTTATGGGAGCAATGCTGCAACACCAAACGTTGCAGAGTTCAAAATACATGTCGAAGTGGATAGAAGCGAAGAATAAATAATAGTATTAAAGTACCAACAAACAAAAACCCTTTCAAATGCCAATATAATGGATTTGAAAGGGTTTTTTATATAAGTGTTTCTTGAAATGAAACGGTATTTATGCCTTACTTCTTGTTTTGTATTTCGAACAAACATAAAGTAAACCAACCAATAGCAATGCCCAAAGATTAGTATCAATAGGTGCGTCTAAATTATTTGCATTTTGGTTAGTTGTGTCTCCAAAATCACTTGGGTCTTGTGCAAATGACATGGTTTGCGTTAGCAGAATAACCAGTAATGTGAATGTTATTTTTTTAAATTTTTTCATGATCTTTACTTTTAAATACTATTGACTTAGTTAATTGCTTTTACAGTTACCGTTTCGTTTTCTTGAGAAGTAATTTTCAAGAGAAGTACTTGTTTTACTTGTGAAAGTCCTTTTAAGACTGTTGATGTTCCGTTGATATTTGCGTGTTTGAATATCAAACGTCCTGAGATATCATAAACATGAATGTCTTTCATTACAATTCCATTTGTCGTTACATGAAAACCATCAGGATTATTAGTTACTAAAACGGAATTTGAAGTAAACACTGAACTAGGAGTTGCTAATCTTTGAGTGTAAACCAATTGGAAACGGGCATCAAATGTTCCAATTTCTGAAGCAAATGTATACGGTGAAACTTTAATGTTATGTTCTATTCCCATTAAATTATCACGAACAAACACGTCTTGATTTCCTAAAAACAATCCGTCTTTATTAGTTAATTTAATTTTGTAATTTCCTGTAGTAGTAGCTTTGAAACCTAATGGTACAATATCATTGGAATCAAATGGCAAACTACGCCCTTGAATTACATAATCGGCACCGTTGATTTTTGATGACAACATACTTCCGTTATTTCCAAAGGAGAGACCGTCAAAATTACTATCTGCATTTTGAGTGGCACCTTCAACGTAAGCCACCGCAATTTGATTGATATCGGTATCATTTTCGGTTGTTAAATTCAGCCACATACGGTGTCTTTCAATTTCAGTAGTTCTAAAGAATTGATTGTCATTGTTGCCAACACGCATCGCATTGGTAAAATTAATAGTTCCTGGAGCAGTCGCTTTCACGAAAAATCCTTGGCCTACTTGAATGATGCCGTTTGGAGTTGCAGGGATGGTAATATTATGTGAACTTCCTACTTCAGCTCTTGTAGCTACTGTGGTGGCACTTGAATTCCAAGTGCTATAATTGGTTCCTGTAGGGAAAGTTCCATTTGCATTCATTGGTAAACTGTGCGCATAGAAATACAAGGTTCCTTCAACTTTAGTTGAATTTGCAGTTAAAAAGGAATTTGCACTAATTGGAGATGGATATGGATTTCCAACAAGGTTAAATCCAAGTGTATTATCTAAGGTAAATGGAACAGTTCCATTGTTTGGAATGCCTGTAAAAGTTCCTTCCCATGTTGTTGGAGTTACAGCCGAATGATCGTTTGGCGCTCTCACTGCATATCCTTTTCCAGCCGCAAAAGTAGTGGTGGCGTCGAGACCAGTGGTAACATAGCCATTGCTGACTGTATTGTAAGTGTAAAAACGATTCGTTAACGTTAATGGTGAATACGTATATAAATTTTGACTAGCTACTGGTGAAGACCACAACGTATGATCCAATCGCAATAGAGAAGCTGAATTTCTTTTTACAAAAATACTTCCTGAATTGCTATTAGTAGTAGTAGCAGTATCTTGAAGTAAATTGGCATTGTTTTGCAACGTCATTGTTCCTGAATTTGCAACAGTATTTGCAACAGTTAAATTAAAACCTGAATTTACAGTTAGTGTAGTTCCAGAATTAATTGTCAACGAGTTGATACTAACATCGCTACCAATAATAGGTTGGTTAGCGCTTGAAGCAATTACTACATCTGAAGTTGTAGTTGGAGCAGCACCCGATCCCCAGTTGGTTGCAGTAGCCCAGTTTGTTGAGGTGGTGCCTAACCAAGTGTCTTGTTTGTAGAAATAGATGTTATCCAAGTAAACTATCTTTGCAGGTGCAGCAGCTCCCGTAGGATTGTTTAAATCAAAGAAACTTACATTCCCTAAATTTAAACCAACGTAGTCGGTTAAAGGAATATCAAAACTAGCCCAGCCATTCAAAGGAATGCTCGACACTACTTTTCTATTTCCATTGATTTCAAACCAAAGCTGATTTTGGTTTAAAGTATAAACATCGATGTGCAATGTTGTCATTCCTGTTACGCTTCTCGCTGCAAAAGCTAATCTAGCTAAGGTAAAATCATTAAAATACCGTGCGTTATTCCCAACTGATGTCAAAACATCAGCTCCGGCTTGCCAAGTTGCTCCACTTGTAGGGGTATAAGAATCGCTATATAACGAAACAACATTTGAAGAATTTCTCGCAGGTGGTGTTGGAGCTGAAGGAGGTGTTACTGATAAAGTAGCTGTTTTGCTTCCTTGGCCATAAACCCCATTAGCTGCCTGAGTAGCTGTGATTGTAGAAGATCCCACACCTACAATAGTTACTGTATTCCCACTAATGGTAGCTACAGCAGTATTACTACTCGTGTACGTAAAAGCACCAGCGCTATTAGAAGTTGGGGCTGTTAAAGTAAATGCAGCATCACCTATAACTTTTGCAGGAACTGTAAATGTTCCTATAGTTGGCGGTTCCGCAGTTGCAGGTCTATAGAAATATACGTCGTCCATATAAACTACTTTAACAGGATCAGCAGCTCCTGTAGGATTATTTAAATCAAAAAAGTTAATATTTGCTAAATTTAATCCAGTATATTCCGATAACGGAATGTTAAATTCTACCCAGCCATTTAAAGCGATGCTTGATTCTACCCTTCTGTTTCCTTGTATTTCAAACCATAATTGATTTTGATTATGAGTATAAACAGATAAATGCAAATGAGCCATTCCTGCTGTTGTTAAATTAACAGTTGTAAAAGCTAATCTCGCCAATGTAAAACCGTTAAAAAATCGTGCGTTATTTCCAGAAAGTGAAACATCCGCTCCGTTTTGCCAACCAGCACCCGCTGTTGCAGTGTAATCTCCGCTATACAATGAAACTACATCCCAAGCATTTCTTGCTGGTTGTGAAGGTGCTCCAGTTGTAGGCAGGGGAAATGATACTGTTAAAACAGCAGTTTTTGTACCAGCACCATAACTACCATCGGCCGCCTGAGTAGCTGTGATTGTAGAAGATCCGGCACCTACAATAGTTACGGTATCCCCACTAATGGTGGCTACAGCAGTATTACTACTCGTGTACGTAAAAGCACCAGCGCTATTAGAAGTTGGCGGAGTTAAAGTAAATGCAGCATCACCTATAACTTTTGCAGGAACTGTAAATGTTCCTAAAGTTGGTGGCTGTACAGTTGCAGCTCTGTAGAAATAAACATTTGTTACATATAAAGTTGCGTTTCCACTAGACACAGGAACAATAAACTTTAAACGTTCCAAATCTACTGCTGAATACGTACTAAGTGGGATATCATAAGATATCCAACTGTATTGTGAGGTCCCGCCTGGAACACTTAATTCAAGATTTGAGCCATTAAAAGCCTCCAATTTTATTTTAAACGAAGTAAAATTAGGGGAATACACATCCATATGTAAAGTAGTCATACCTGATGTTGCTGGTTTAACGTCAAGACCAGTTGCAGCAATAACTTGAATACCAGAATAGGTGTGTGTAGCATATTTTTTTACAACACTAGCATCCGCTAAAGTTTGATCGGTAATTGCAGCAGCCGATCCAAAGTTGCTAAAAGAAACACCTGGCTCATTCGTGTAAGCGGTACTGTATATCGATTTAACATCCCAAGCATTTCTTGCCGGAGGAGCAGTTGGTGCTGCAACAGGAACAGTAGCACCTACAGTTAAAGTTGCCGTTGCAGTACCTGAAGCAAAACAACCATTTGCTGCCTGAGTAGCAGTAATAGTAGAAGTACCTGCTCCTACAAGAGTTACCGTGCTACCACTAATTGTTGCTACAGCTATATTACTACTAGTATAAGTAAACGCACCTACACTAGCAGAAGTTGGGGCTGTTAATGAAAATGCTGCATCACCTGTAACTTTTCCAATATTATTGAAATTTGTTAATGTTGGCGTACCGCCTGAATAGAAGTATACGTTATCTATATAAATTTGACGCGCAGTACCGCCGCTTTGTTCAAATTTTATTCCGTTGATATTAGTGAAATCACTTCCAAAAGCTGTTAATGGAATATCAAAAGAATTCCATCCTGTTACTAATGGACCAACTGAATAATTTCTGTCAGATGGAGCCAACAAATTCAATATCATTGTAGTCATCGGTGTGTTAACATAAATATCTACGTGTAACGTTGACATTGTAGATACGCTAAAATTAGCATCGCTTGTTACCAATCCGAAAAAACCTAAATTATTAACTTGAATACAAGTATCTGTTCCATTTACGAAACTGAAGTTTGAGTTGGTAGAACCTGTTGACCAATTTGCTTGTGATGTAGCAACTACATTAGCATAGGTTGTAGGTGTACCCGTATACATAGAAACCACGCATCCTGCATCTCTTACTGTAGGAACCGGAGAAGCTCCTGGGGCAGGATAATTTACTACCAATGAAGCTGTCGCAGTTCCTGCGCCATAACTACCGTCAGCAGCCTGAGTTGCTGTAATGGTCGTTGTACCACCCCCTACTATGGTTGCAGTGTTTCCACTGAAAGTTACCACCCCCGCTGGGTTACTTGAATAAGTCCATGCACCTGAACTGTTAGAAGTAGGGTTGGTTAATGTGAAAGGAGCATCTCCTACTGTTTTAGGACTTGGCACCGTAAGAGCACCAAGAGTTGGAGGTTGTGTAGTAGCTGCTCGGTAGAAATAAATATTATCTAAATAAACTTGTTTTACAGGCGCGGCAGCTCCCGTAGGATTGTTTAAATCAAAGAAACTTACATTCCCTAAATTTAAACCAACGTAGTCGGTTAGAGGAATATCAAAACTTACCCAATTATTCAAAGCAATGCTCGACTGTACTTTTCTATTACCATTGATTTCCAACCAAAGTTGATTTTGATTTACTGTATAAACATCGATGTGCAATGTTGTCATTCCAGTTACACTTCTCGCTGCAAAAGCTAATCTAGCTAAGGTAAAACCGTTAAAAAATCGTGCGTTATTTCCAACTGCTGTCAAAACATCAGCTCCGGCTTGCCAAGTTGCTCCACTTGTAGGAGTATAAGAATCGCTATATAACGAAACCACATCCCAAGCATTTCTGACCGGTGGTGTTGTTGCCGCAGATGGCGTTACATCAAAAGTAGCTGTTTTAGATGTTGCTGCATATGTTCCGTCAGAAACTTGTGCAGCAGTGATGGTAGAAGATCCAATAGATCCAACTTGTATCTGATTTCCGTTAACAATAGTCCCTACGGCAGTGTTACTACTTGTATATGTAAAAGCACTTGTATTATTAGAAGTAGGAGGTGTTATTGTAAAAGTAGCATCGCCTACTAATTTACTTGGCACAGTAAATGTACCAACTGTTGCACTAGGAAGTGCAAGTGGACCAGTAATATTATCTACATAAAGTGTTCTTGCAGTTGCATTACCTGCGGGAAAAGTTGTAGCAACAGCACTAGGCCAATAGGCATGTAAAACAAAATTAGCATAGGTTCCATTTGCTTCGGCTGCTTTGCCATCACGTACAGAATTGAACGTAAAACTACACGTTTGCCATGTATTAGTACCGGTGTACTCAACGACTGCTGCGGCTTCTGGAGCACCAGCAATTCCTCCGTTTACTTTAACTAAGAAAAACAAAGGTCCAGATGCATAAACATCAATGGACATTGTTCTGGTGGTTGCAGCTGTTAAATTTAGATTTGTTGTTAACGATAAATCTACACCTTGCCAAAGTGCAGATCCTGTATTACCAACAAACTTAATCACTTGAGTTGTGTTTGTTCCGGGGCCAGCTTCTCGTGTGACTGTCGGTAAAAAACCAGCATTGCCAAATGGAGCCCCACTTATTCCGTCAGTTTCAAAAGCTTGGGCTACGCCTTGGGAATATCCTAGAGAAAACGTCAATAAGAAAATAAGTAATAATAATTTTTTCATAATTGGTAGATTTTGGTTGATTTATAGTTTTTTTAATAATTGGTTTTTAATAGGCATAGATTTGGTCTTTAATTGTTTTTGTTAAAAATATAAATTTTTACAATAAATTATTTTTAATGAAGTATATAAAAACTATACGAATATTTTATTTATACATTTAAAATGAGTTAACGTAAGTAAAACAGCTTTTTTATACTGTATTTTTAATTAAAAGGAATTCGCTACAGAAAAAAAATGATGTAGTGATGTATTGTTAAAATTGGATTTATTGGTGTAGTTTTAATCGATAAACGGAATGGTTTTGACTAATATTTGCTCATAAAGTATCAATTTATAATTATTTTATAAAAAATAATGACGATATGATAAATTTTATATTCGCAATAATTTATGACTTTAAGTATGTTAAAATGATTATTAAAATCGTATTCTACGAAATATGGTATTGTTCTTAAATTTATAGAATAGGTTATGGGTTTAATGTTTTTAAGTAGTTTGTTTAAAAGCATCAAATAGATATGGAATATTTAAAAGCAGAATTGTTTTGAAGCGAAGAATAAGTAGATTTTTATACAAAAAAAGTCCCGTTTTGAAATTTCAAAACGGGACTTTGTATTTAATATAGAATACCTTATGCTAACATCGTAACAGGGTTTTCTATGTATTGTTTTAATGTTTGCAAGAATTGTGCTCCGGTAGCGCCATCAATCGTTCTGTGATCGCAAGCCAATGAAAGCATCATCGTGTTTCCAACAACAATTTGACCATTTTTAACCACTGGTTTTTCTACAATTGCACCAACTGATAAAATTGCAGAAT
>JBIPNF010000120.1:0-7406 GCA_044373885.1 Flavobacterium sp.
CGCCTATTCATAACTTATAATTCATAATTACATAAACCTTTGTTGCTTTTGCTTTTCTTATGTGCCTTTTTTGGTAAAAAAAATCTGCGCATCTGCGGTTAAAAACCTTAGCGATCTTTGCGGTTAAAAACATGCCGAAAGTGTGAGAATTTTTCGCCACAGATTAACACCGATTAAACGGATTTCCAAAATCAACAAATTAACGATTAAACGATTAAACGATTCCACCTACTTATAATTTATAATAACTTTTCCATTTGTGGGCAATAAAAAATAATCCAAAACTTACTACACAACCTAAATCCATACGATAACTCAATATTTATTAACAATAAACCCGTTTTATAAACAATAACTGTGAAGTATTACACTAATTTAATATTTTCGTAACGTTGTAAATATTTTAGTAAAACAAAACCATTTTATATTTGCACCGAAAACTATCAGTAACCGATTATTGCATTCCCTCTTGCTTTAGATTTAATTATTTATACTATGGAAAATTACCAACTACCGGAAAACTTACGCTCTCTTGCTAGGGCAATAAACCGAATGCGTTTTAAACCGCTACGCCACTCTTTTTTATTACCACTTAATATACCTATAAACAACAACTTTTTTCCTACAAAAATGAGTACTATGAAAAATACATTACTTTTTAAACACAAAAAACTAGGCCTGCTAATGGCATTTGTACTGTTCTCGAGCTTGGGATGGGGGCAGATAGCGGCTTGGGACTTCTTTGGACAATCTAGTCCTGCTACATTTGCCGCAACTACATTTAATTCAAATTTAGTTTCAACATCTGCACAAAGCAATATTACTAGAGGTTCTAACGCCACATCTAGTTCAGGATCTAATAGTTTTAGAACTCAAGGCTTTTCAAATAATGGAATTGCAACATCAAATACAGATTATTTCGAAATAACCCTAACCGCAGCTACAAACTATAAGTTATCATTATCAACTATTGATGCAAAAGTAGCTGGAACAGCAACCTATTGTGTTACACCAGGGGTTAGCAACCAATTTGCATACAGTCTTGATGGAACTACTTTTACATTAATTGGCTCTGCCCAACTAATAATTGGCACCCCTGGTACATTAACTCAAATTGATTTAACTGGAATTACTGCACTTCAAAATGTAGCTGCTGGCACAAAAGTTACTTTACGATACTATGCAAGTGGACAAACATCAAGTGGTGGGTGGGGTTTTGCTTCCGCTACCGCAGGCTCTAATGGATTAGCAATTGGAGGCACAGTAACTCCAGCGACCACCTCCCCAACTATTAGTGGTGCTACAACAGCAGCAGCTTTTACAACTACTTATGGTACTGCTTCTGCTGTTCAAACTTTTTCTATTTCAGGAGTAAATTTAACAGCGGATATTACGGCAACTGCCCCAACAGGTTTTCTAGTTTCATCAGATGGAACTAGCTACGGAACAACTGCTACTTTTCCTCGATCAGGAAATTCAGTTAGTGGTTCATTGCGTATTATTTTAGCATCTAACGCAACAGTTTCAGGGTCTTATAATTCACAAAATATTGTTTTGAGTTCTACTGGCGCAACAGATGCAAATATTGCAACAACTGCAACGGGCAATAGCGTTACTCCAGCTCCATTAACTATTTTAGGTTTAAGTGCAAGTAATAAACCGTATGACAGAACTACTTCAGTAACCGTTTCTGGTTCTGCAGCTTTTTCAGGTTTAAAAAACGGCGAAACTTTCACACCATCAGGAACTGTAACTTGGGCTTTTGCAGATGCTTTGGTAGCTTCGGGAAAAACAGTCACAAGAACGGGGACATTTACTGCACCAAACACTAATTATACAGTGTCACAACCTAGCTTAACGGCAAGCATTTCTGCATTAGCTTTAACTACAAGCGGTACTGCTGCTGTAACTCCAAAAACGTACGACAGAACAACTTCTGCAACAATTACAGGTATAGCACTTATAGGCGCAATCAGTCCAGATGTTGTGACCATAGTTGGTACCTATGACACCAAAACCGTAAATACAGGAAAAGCAGTTACTCTAGTATTATCAGGTGCAGACAGTGCCAATTATTCTTGGACTGCACCTAGTGTTACTGGCGATATTACTTCTGCAACTGTAACAGTTTCGGGAGCTACGGTATCTAACAAAATTAATGATGGAACAAACACTGCAACCTTCACAGGAACATTGGTAGGGGTAGTACTTGGTGATACAGTAACCTTAAATGGCACAGGGACATTTTCTTCTACAGCTATAGGAAATGGTATTTCGGTAACATCAACTGCTACTTTAAGCGGAGCTGATGCAGGAAATTATACTTTGACACAACCAATAGGATTAACAGGAAATATTATTGTTCAAGAAGCTGGGTTGTTGTTATTAGAAGATAATTTTAATTATACTGGTACATTAATTGTAAATGGATATACTGCTTCAAGCGGAACAGGAACTAATAATTTAACTACTGGAGCTGCTGGATTGACATATTCTAATTATGGATCTTCTAGCATTGGAAATGCTTTAGCAGTAGCAAACACAGGGGAAGATGTATATAAAACGTTCCCACAGCAAAATACCCCTAATACCATTTACACTTCATTTCTAGTTAATGTATCAGTTTCAAGAACAGGTGATTATTTTTTTGTATTTGCACCATCTGCAGGAACAACTACTTTCAGAGCAAGAACATTTATTAAAACTTCTTCAAATTCTGGTTTTTTTAATATCGGAATTGGAAATACTGGAACGGCAACATATGGAACTACCGATTTAGCTCTCAATACTACATATCTTATTGTAGTTAAATACTCATTTATTTCTGGAGTTTCTGCTGTGTGCACAATTTTTGTTAATCCAAGTACAAATTCAGAACCTACTACAAGTGAAGCTACTGTAACCGACAATACGACTGCTAATGCACCTGCCGATATTACATCATTCACAATTAGACAAGGAACAACAGCAAGCTCCCCTACTTTAGTTATGGACGGTATAAGAGTTGCAACGAACTGGGGTTCATTATTGGGTAATCCTCAATATTCAACTACTTCTAATATTGCAGCAGGAAATTACAATACTGTGAATGTTATTTCGGGAGCAGTTACTGCATTAGGAAATGTAGCTTCTAAAACTTTAAATATTAATGCTTCAGGTTCTTTAGCCGTTACTACTGGTAATAACTTAACAATTGATGGGGCTATTACCAACAATGGAACGTTAACAATTGCTAACAATGCCAACTTAATTCAAACTGCTTTAACAAATACAAACTCGGGTACAGGAACTGCAACAGTAAACAGAAACAGTGCTTCTATTAATTTGTATGATTATACGTTATGGAGTTCGCCAGTGGCGGGACAAAATTTACGTACGTTTTCAAATAGTACTTTAGCTGCTCGTTTTTATACTTATAATTCAAGTACTAATTATTATAGTGCAGTAGATTTTACAACTCCTGTAAATTTTGCTACAGCGACTGGATATTTAATCCGTACTCCAAATGATTGGACTGCTAATACTCCAACTACTTTCAATGGAGTTTTTACGGGAGTTCCAAACAATGGTGATATTCCATTTACAATGGTTGATGGTGGTATAGGAAAACGTTTTAATTTAGTTGGAAATCCTTATCCATCACCAATTACTATTTCTTCATTTGTAACCGATAATACAGCAAATATTACAGGAACATTATATTTCTGGAGAAAAACTAATGGAAGTGGTACCGCCTATTGCACCTATTCAGGAAGTACATTTGTTACTAATGGAAATGCTCAATCTGCAACTCCAAATGGTGTGATTCAAACAGGTCAAGGATTTTTTGTAGAAGGTAATGGTGTTGGAACTGCCTTAACATTTAAAAATTCTCAAAGAGTAGCAAATACAGCCAATCAATTCTTTAGAACAAATCTTGTTGAAAATAATAGAATTTGGTTGAATTTAACCAATACTACTGGTGTTTTTTCTCAAATGGCTGTTGGTTATATGACAGATGCAACGCAAGGTGTTGATTCATTAGATGGAAAATACATCAATGATGCCCCAATTGCTTTAACCTCTATCATCAATGCTGACGAATATACTATTCAGGGTCGTGCGCTACCTTTCGCAACTACTGATACGGTTCCGTTGGGTTTCAAAACCAATGCCGCAGGAAACTACACCATTGCTATAGACCACGTAGATGGATTGTTCAGCACAGGACAAACCATTTATCTAAAAGACAACTTGTTGAATACCGTTGTTGATTTAAGTGAAGGAAATTACTCTTTTGCAAGTGCTGTAGGAACATTCAATTCAAGATTTGAAGTGGTGTATCAAAGTACTTTGGGAGCAACCAACCCAACATTCACAGCCAACAGCGTAATTGCTTTTAGCGAAAATGGCGAAATCAAAATCAATTCAGGAAGTACGATTATGGAGCTTGTGCGTGTGTATGATTTACAAGGGCGTTTGTTGGCTGAAAAAAACCAAATTAATGCCTCAGAAACTAAAATCACAACAACGGCTACTAACCAAGTGTTGCTAGTAGAAATTACCGCTACCAACGGTAATAAAATCACTAAAAAAATAATTCAATAACCCTAGATAAAAAAAATAGAAAACATGAAAAATAATGCAATAAAAATAATCGTATTTTGTTTGATAACTTTATCTAGTTTGAATAGCATCGCACAACCAAGTGTACAAGATGCAATAGAAGGCAATTTAGAAAACACAGATGCTGCTGCTTCACCTATTAGCGATTACATCATTCCGATGTTAGTGATAGGGGTTGTTATTGGATACCGATTACTAAAACAGAAAAAACAGTTCGCTAAATAAAGTATTGTTATTCTTTACAAAACCACGTCTCGAGCGTGGTTTTTTGGTTTTAGAAAGTAAGGGTTGGAGGTTGTAAGTTCTAGGTTGGAGGTTGTAAGTTGGAGAAAAAGTTGAATTTAGTTGATTCTCAACTTTGTCCTTTTTTATAGAAAACCTTTGCGAACTTTGCGGTAAAGAAAATAGACGAAGAGATAATAGACTTGAAATTATCGAATGTCGTAAAGTCGAATGTATGAGTCGTAGTCGCCAATAATTCATAACTTATAATTCATAATTCATAATTACTTAAACCTTTGCGCCCTTTGCGGTTAAAAAATAGACAATTAGATAATAGACGAAGAGATAATAGACTTTTAAAAACGGAAATTCCACAATTTATAATTAGCTGTTAGCTTTTAGCTTTGTGAACTTTGCGGTAAAAAAAAAGTCAAATGTCTTAATGTCGAAAGTCGCAATCGCGGTGACGAAACAAAACCTAAAACCTAGAACCTAGAACCTAAAACCTAGAACTCATAACTCATAATTACTCATTACTTTCTGGAATTGTATTTTGGATAAATAAACATAAATGTTTGTTATTTAAAACATAATAACTACTTTTGTTTATAATAACAAACATTCTTAAATAAATGGCAACAAGAAAACAAGCTATTTTCCCCAAATACGACAAGGTCTTGGAACAAATGGGAGAAAACATAAAAATAGCTAGAAAAAGAAGGAAACTCACTATGATACAAATAGCAGAGAGAGCCGACATTTCAAGATCTACAATGCACCTTATTGAGTCAGGAAATTCAAGCGTGGCAATGGGTGCCTATTTCAATGTGCTGCGCGTATTAGGACTACAGGATGATTTCTTAAAACTCGCTGCAGACGATGAACTAGGAAGAAAACTCCAAGACCTCGAACTATTAAAATAATGTCATATTAGGAATTGCGATGTGCAAGTAATTGCGAAATGATGCAGTACAATTAATCTAAACATAATAAATAATAGATGTCTATAAAAACTGAAATATACGTATACGCTCACTGGAAAGGCATGCCAGAACCAAAAATAATTGGGATTCTTTCCGCACAACAAGCCAAAGGCAAAAAAGCGTTCAGTTTTGAGTATGACAAAACCTGGTTGAATACCGCGCAAAAATTCCTTTTAGATCCAGACATTCAATTGTATGGTGGTTCACAATATCCTAACAAAAAAGAGAACTTTGGAATATTTCTTGACAGCATGCCAGACACTTGGGGACGAACACTGATGAAGCGAAGAGCGGCACAATGGGCTAAAGAAAAAGGAGAAAAAGGACCAACTCTATTTGACATAGATTTTCTATTAGGGGTTTACGACGAAAGTCGCATGGGAGCATTACGATTTAAAGTAAATCCATCAGGAGATTTTCTGGACAGCAACAAAACCACTTCTACCCCGCCATGGTCTTCTATTCGAGAACTGCAAAATGCAGCAGCTAATTTTGAAAGCGATGATACTGCTGTAAAAAAATGGTTATCAGTATTAATGGCACCCGGTTCATCACTTGGTGGAGCTAGACCCAAAGCGAATATCTTAGACAATGACAACAACCTTTGGATTGCCAAATTTCCATCCAAAACGGATACCTCTGACAAAGGCGCTTGGGAATTTCTTACGTATCAATTAGCGATAAAAGCTGGCATTGAAATGGCACCCTGTAGAATTGAAAAAATAATGGGTAACTACCACACCTTTTTTACAAAACGTTTCGACCGTGAAAATGGAGAAAGAATACACTTTGCATCAGCAATGACTATGACTGCGAACAATGAAGATACTATTCGAGATAATCCTGCAAGTTATTTAGATATAGCTGAATTTATAAGTAATCACGGTGCGAATATAGAAGCTAATTTGCACCAATTATGGCGCAGAATAATTTTCAATATCGCAATTTCTAATACGGATGATCATTTACGAAATCATGGTTTTATAGTAACTACAACTGGTTGGATACTGTCACCTGCCTATGACCTTAATCCATCAATTGAAAAAGACGGGTTATCTCTAAACATTGACTCCGATAACAATGAACTTGATTTTGAACTAGCAAAAAGTGTTGGCGAATATTTCCGTTTAAACAAACAACAAATGGAAACTATCATTAAAGAGGTACTTCAGTCAACAAGCAATTGGAGAATTGAAGCAAAAGAACTAGGAATAAGTAGAGCCGAACAAGAGATTATGAGTAAAGCTTTTAACCATATATAAGTCCGCAAATACGTTAGTTTTCTTATTAAAATAGACAGGTAGATAATAGAGAAAAGGTTCAAAGAGGCAAAGGCTCTAAGGCGAAAAACAGACAGTTAGTTAGATAATAGACTAAGAGATAATAGACTTAAAATTATCGAATGTAGTAAAGTCGAATGTATGAGTCGTAGTCGCCAATAATTCATAACTTATAATTCATAATTCATAATTACTTAAACCTTTGCGAACTTTGCGGTTAAGAAAAAAAATGTCTTAAAGTCGAAAGTCGCAATTGCTGTGATGAAACAAAACCTACAACCTAGAACCTAGAACCTAAAGCCTACAACCTACAACT
>JBIPNF010000121.1:0-7399 GCA_044373885.1 Flavobacterium sp.
GATTTTCTTAGTCCAAGAAAGATCAGAGATATAAATCAATCCGTCAATTCCTTCTTCTAATTCTACGAAAATTCCAAAGTTTGTAAAGTTTCTAACGATACCTGTATGTTTAGAACCTACTGGGTATTTAGCAGTGATATCAGTCCAAGGATCTTGTGTTAATTGTTTGATACCTAATGACATTTTACGGTCGTCTCTATCAAGCGTTAAGATAACAGCTTCAACAACATCACCCACTTTCACGAAGTCTTGAGCCGAACGCAAGTGCGTAGACCATGACATTTCAGAAACGTGAATTAAACCTTCAACACCTTCAGCAACTTCAATAAAAGCACCGTAATCAGCGATTACAACTACTTTACCATTTACTTTGTCACCTACTTTCAAGTCCGCATTCAAAGCGTCCCATGGGTGCGCGTTCAATTGTTTCAATCCTAATTGAATTCTTGTTTTCTCGTCATCGAAGTCAAGAATAACAACATTCAATTTTTGATCTAATTCTAATACTTCACTTGGGTGGTTAATTCTACTCCAAGAAAGGTCAGTAATGTGAATCAATCCATCAACACCACCTAAGTCAATAAACACACCATAAGAAGTAATGTTTTTAACAACACCTTCTAATACTTGTCCTTTTTGTAATTGACCGATGATTTCTTTTTTCTGGATTTCAATATCCGCTTCAATAAGCGCTTTGTGAGATACAACTACGTTTTTGAATTCGTGGTTAATTTTCACAACTTTAAATTCCATCATTTTATTTACATAAACATCATAATCTCTAATTGGTTTAACATCAATTTGAGATCCTGGTAAAAACGCTTCAATTCCGAAAACGTCAACGATCATACCACCTTTAGTTCTGCATTTTACGAAACCAGTAACAATTTCTCCTGTTTCATTAGCACTAATAACTCTATCCCAAGATTTAATAGTACGTGCTTTTCTGTGAGACAATACCAATTGACCTGTTTTGTCCTCACGGATGTCAATTAATACTTCTACTTTGTCACCAACTTTTAAGTTTGGATTGTAACGGAATTCGTTCAATGAAATAACACCTTCCGATTTTGCATTGATATCAACGATAACGTCTCTATCTGTAATTCTAACTACAACTCCTTCTACTACTTCTTCTTGATCGGTGTCAATAAAAGTTTCAGAAACTAATTGTTCAAATTCTTGCAAGTTTTTTTGGTCAACGGCATCAATACCTTCTTCAAAGTTGTGCCAGTTAAATTCTGATAAAAACTGCTCTTGTGATTTTAATTGTTCAGACATGCTGATAAAAAATTTGTATTCTGTATTTTCTCGAGTTTCTTAATGCGAAAGAAAACAACAGAAGTTGTTTGTTTGATTTTTTTAATACCTAAAGGAAACTCTTATCCACCAAAAGGTGCGCAAAGGTAATGCATCTATTTCGAAATGTCAAGTTTTTTTTTAAAAACTAACTTATTAATTATCAAGCTACTAAATAATGGGCTTTGGGAGCGAATGGTCCCTGCATTTTTGGCACTGCAATTCCCGCTTTCGGCTATATCTCTCCGCTTCGCTGCGAGGATAACGCCTCAATCGGGGCTAAGGATTAGTCATTTACATAATAAATAAATTTTGGCATTAATAAAAACACTATTTTTGATAATTAATATTTTCGTTTTCTAAATATAATATGATCTGAATTTATTTTAAAATGTTTTCTAAATGAAAAAATTATTTTTTTTATTCTTTCTTTTATTATCCAATTTGACTTTTGGACAAGAGAATTGTAATAATGGTATTGATGATGATGGCGATGGAAAAATTGATTTAAATGATAGCGATTGTAATTGCTCAAACTCTGCTCCATTAAGTTTAGTTAATAATTACAATTTTGAACAAATGCTTTTTTGTCCAAACGATTTTGGTCAATTTAACGCGGCATCCAATTGGTTTACCCCAAGTACAGCTTCTACAGATTATATTAATACTTGTGGTTTTGTTCCTATATCTGCAATTAATGCAGGCATTTACCCACTACCAATTTCAAATGGAAATGGAGTGTCAGGTATATTAGTGTCTCAAGACTATAAAGAATTCGTTGCAACATGTACAAATACAACATTATTAGCCGGTACTCAATATCAATTAAATTTTGATATTAGCGCTTCCACTTCCGGCAGAGAATTAACTACTTCTCCAAGTATTGGACGAGTATGTTATGATGGTATTTTAAACGCAGGAAGAATTGACATTACCTTATATGGCAAATCAAATTGTAGCACTGCGGTACCGTCTGGCTCTAATTTCTTTCCAGCTGGATGGGGAGTATTAGGAACAGCAACTTATCTACCCTCAAAGAACTGGAATCAATTATCTATAATTTTAACGCCTTCAATAAATATAAATTCAATAATGCTGGGGCCTCCCGTCACGCTCCCTGATACCTATTTAAATGAACATTCCTATAGAACTTGTTTTCCATATTTTTATTTTGACAACATATTATTAAATAATGTCTATAATCTGGGGGTAAATATAAATGCGACAGGTAAATTTTGCGAAAATACATTAGTTCTAAACACAAATATTGATGCAAGTGTAACAAATAATTATTCTACACAATGGTATAAAAATGGAGTTGCAATTGTAGGGGCAACAAATAATAATTTAATAATAAATTACAGCGCTTTAAATATTGGAAATTATCAATTTAAAATAACGAACTCAAACTCATGCAAAATAAGCCCATATTATAACGTAAACACGGTTCTTGAAATCCCTGAATACACTATTGATCAATCTCCTTGTTTCCCGGGTTTAACGACCATTACAATTACAACACCGGGAGATGAATTCAGTTTTGATAATGGAGCAACCTGGAATTCAAACCCTTCAATGGGAAATTTCACAGCTTATGATCGCCCTTCATTATTAGTTAAAAAAAATGGTTGTACTTCTAGTAGCAGATACATATTGTTAACATATCCACCTCTTGAGACTTTAGCACGTCCCGAACTAATTGTTGTGCAGCCTGGTTGTCAAAGTAATGGATCAATAACGGTAACAACACCCGCATTAAGTTATAGTTTTGATGATGGACTAACTTGGACTACAAATCAAACTCTTAGTAATTTATTACCAAATGAAAATCATGATTATCGAGTTCGAATAAAAACATTATTGGGATGTATTTCTTCTGCAGAAATTATTGTAATGCATTCTTTTTTTATGCCCGAGCCATTAGTTACTCATACCAATACTAGTTGTGGTATTGGAGGCAGCATCACTATAACTACTCCAGCAACAGAATACAGCATTAATAATGGTTTAACCTGGTCAAACAACCCTGTTTTTAACAATTTACCCGCAGGAAATTATTCAGTAATTATTAAAAATGAATTAGGATGTATTTCGTATGAAAAGTATGTCTATGTTGCTACTAATTATATTCCAATGCCAACATTATCAGTAACACAGCCAAGTTGTGGAAGATTAGGGTCTATTACAGTAGTTACCAATGCAATGTTATATAGTTTTGATAATGGACAAACATGGACTTCAAATAATAGAGCACGAAATTTACTTCCTGGTTATTATAGTGTTAAAATTAAAAATTTTAACAACTGCGAATCTTTTGCGGAAACAATTTATATAAATAGTTACTTTTTAGATATTCCTATAAATTATACATTTATTAATTCAAGTTGTTCAACTAATGGGACTATAAACATAACTACTGTTGCTGATGAATACAGTATTAACAACGGATTAACATGGAATACAAACCCATTATTTTTAAATCTTTCTTCTGGTTATTATAATTTAAAAATAAGACGCGGTATAAATTGTGAATCAAATAGTGTGTCAGCTCAAATTCAAGATTTCTCAGTAATAGTTCCTGATTATCAAATTACTAATGCCGGATGCGACACATATGGCAGTATAAATATTACAACAACTGCGGATTTTTATAGCTTTGACGATGGTGTAACCTGGTCTACAAATAATACAATTTCAAATTTAACAGGAACTAATAATTATATTTTAAAAGTTAAAAGGAATAATTGTATTTCACAATCTATAAATATTAATTTCAATTCTAATTATATCCAAAGACCTTTAGTTAATAATTATCATGCATATGTATGTGATACTGAAAACAATCAGATTGAAAATATTAATTTATCAGATTATAATTCTTTTTTGATAAACAACAGTACTAATTTTTCTTATTTTTATTTTAACACCTCAAACGATGCTACTAATTTGAATTTAAATAATCAGATTCAAAATTTTAATAGTTACCAAATATCTCCTGTTAATTCAACAATCTTTGTTGCAGTTGTAACTTCTAATAATTGTTTTAGTGTTTCAGAGATTAATTTTTCTCTACTTGAAACACCAATAATTACAAACATTTTAAACGAATACATCTTATGTGAAAATAAAAATGTTTTAGTAAGAATGATTAATAATTCATATAGTTATTTATGGTCTAATGGAGCAACGTCGAATTCAATCCTGATTCAACAACCAGGCAATTATAATTTAATAGCTTCATATAATTATGGGACGAAAATTTGTTCAACATCAAAAGATTTCACTGTTGTTTTATCAAGTCCAGCAACAATTACTAGCATTGAATCACAAGATTGGACTAACTCAGAAAATACAATAATTGTTAATACAAGTGGGTTTGGAAATTATGAATATTCAATTAATGGTACCAATTATCAAGATAGTAATATTTTTACTGATTTATTAAGTGGGTATTATACTGTTTATGTTCGTGATAAAAACGGCTGTGGTATTACCAAAGATGATGTTTTCGTGCTAATGTATCCAAAGTACTTTACTCCAAATGGGGATGGATACAATGATACGTGGTCAATTAAATTTTCCTATACCGAACCAAACTTAAAAATAATTATTTATGATCGTTTTGGTAAGATATTAAAAACGCTTAACAATTCTAATCCTTGGGATGGAAAATACAACGGCAATAACCTTCCATCAAGCGATTATTGGTTTATTGTAACTAGAGAAAATGGTAAAGAATATCGAGGTCATTTTACTTTGAAAAGATAATTAACATACCATTATTTAGTGATTCAAAACAATAATTACTATTTTAATATGTATGCTGTATATCAAATTAATTTAGATTAACAAAAAGTATTAAATGTTTTTGGATAGATTCATATATAGTAAATATTCAAAATCAACACTTATAAGAATTATCATGCTAAACTTGTATTAGCATCTAAAACCAAAAAACCCGATAACAATATGCTATCGGGTTTGTTAAAGAATCAAATTTATTAATGACTGACTTCTGCAATTTCTTTAGGATTGTGATTGTGTTTGAAGAATAATGCAAATGCCACAGTAATAACTGCCGCATATATTGCGAAGCAAAGCCAAATAGAATACCAGTCTTTTGTGCCCTCAATAGTGAAATATTTGTCGATTACATATCCACTGATTGAACTTCCGAGAACTGCTCCAAAACCGTTGGTCATCATCATAAATAATCCTTGAGCACTGGACCTGATGGAGGAATCCGTAGATGTTTCGATAAATAGAGAACCCGAAATATTGAAGAAGTCGAAGGCCATACCGTAAACAATACACGATAAAATAATCATCCAAAGTCCTCCAGATGGATCTCCATATGCGAATAATCCGAAGCGTAATACCCAAGCTATCATAGAAATTAGCATTACTTGTTTGATACCAAAACGCTTCAAGAAAAATGGAATTGCTAGGATAAATAAGGTTTCAGATATTTGAGAAATCGACATTATTATGGTTGAATATTTAACTACAAATGAGTTTTCATATTCGGGAACTTTTGAAAAATCCGAAAGGAATGTGTCGCCATACATGTTTGTTAATTGTAAGGCAGCGCCTAAAAACATTGAGAATATTAAAAATAAAGCAATTTTATAGGTTCCAAAAAGTTTGAACGAATCCAAACCTAATTTTTGTACTAATGTTGAATTTCCAGAAATTAGATTCTGTGGCGGGCATTTAGGCAGGAAGAAAGAGTAAATTCCTAATCCTACGGCAGCGATTGCAGCAATGTAAAACATATTTGCTGAGGCTTTATTCCCAGACAAATTCGTCATCCACATAGCCATAATAAACCCAACGGTTCCCCAAACACGAATGGGTGGAAAAACTTTGACAACATCAAATTTATTATTTTTTAGAATCGTGTAGGCTATAGAATTTGAAAGAGAAATAGTTGGCATGTAGCAAAGCATCGCCATGAAAATCACCCAGAAAAAAGATGTTGGCGAATCTACTTGTGGAATATAACAAAGAATTAAACCTCCAAGGATGTGCAGAATTCCATACAATTTTTCTGCATTTATAAATTTGTCCGCAATAATTCCCGTGAGTGCAGGCATTAAAATTGAAGAAAGTCCTAAGGTTGAAAATACAGCACCGAATTCGGCACCGCTCCATTGTTTTGTAGCAAACCAATAGTTTCCAACAGTTATCAACCAAGCTCCCCAGACAAAAAACTGAAGGAAACTCATTAAAGTAAGACGGTTTTTAATATTCATAAAATATAATTTAGATAAGGGTAGTTTTTTAGTTGTGTAAAACTAACAATAAATTAATATAAACAAATATATTTTATAAATAATATCGCAGGTCTAGATGCAATTTTGAACTAATGCCAATACTTTATCAAATTGCTCTTCTCGAGTAAGGTGAGAATTGTCAATTTCGATGGCATTTTTATCTTTTAATAATGGGGAATCGTCTCTGTGCGTGTCAATGTAATCGCGTTCTTCGACATTTCTAAGCACCTCATCAAAAGAAACAACATCGCCTTTTTGTTGCAATTCTTGAAAACGTCTTTGGGCACGTGTTTGCGCGCTTGCAGTCATAAAAATTTTGAGTTCGGCATCAGGGAAAACTACTGTTGCAATGTCTCTTCCATCCATTACAATGCCTTTGTCCTTTCCCATTTGTTGCTGTTGTTCTACTAATTTGGAACGAACTTCGGAAACTTCGGCAACTTTACTAACATAATTAGAAACGTCGATGGTTCGAATTTCTTTCTCGATATTTACACCGTTCAAATACATTTCTGCAAATCCTAATTCGGGGTTAAATTGGAAGTGTAATTTTATTTTTGGCAAACTATCAATCAAACCTTCTTTGTTAAAAAAATCAGGTTTTATGAACCCATTTTTCATAGCAAAATAAGCTACAGCGCGGTACATTGCCCCTGTATCAACATAAACATAACCCAAATATTTGGCCAATTGTTTAGCCAAAGTACTTTTTCCTGTTGACGAAAAACCGTCTATTGCGATAGTAATTTTTTTATCCAAAATCTATTCTTGAAAGTTAATAGTTAAACCAAATAAACTTGTATTTCCTGCTAATGTATAACGAG
>JBIPNF010000122.1:0-7392 GCA_044373885.1 Flavobacterium sp.
TATTGATGTCGGTGATGGTGTTTGCCAAGGGAAATAGTGGGTTTTCAGAATAGAAACGAGAGCCGTGAAGTCCATGTTCTTCGCCAGTTACGTGCAGAAAAAGTATAGAACGTTTTGGGCCGTGACCTTCATTTTTGGCAATTTGAAATGCCTTTGCAATTTCTAAAACAGCCACAGTTCCAGAACCGTCGTCATCGGCACCATTGAAAATAGCACCGTTCTTTATTCCTACGTGATCATAGTGAGCAGAAATTACGATGATTTCATTCGGTTTTTCGGAGCCTTCTACGAATGCCCAAATATTTTCGGAATCGGGTAAATTCTCATTGTATTGAGCATTTAGAAAAGCTGCAGGTACTTTTTGATAATAATTTTTCGCCCCTTTTGGAAATAAAATCCCTGCTTTTTTATATTGAGAAATCAAATAATCGCCAGCTTTCTTTTGCCCTTTTGAGCCTGTTTCCCTTCCTTCCATTTCATTTGAGGCAACTATATTTAAGTTGGTTTTCAATGTTTCTTTTGAAATAGTATTTAAATATTTGGTAGGTTGAACTTGAGCAAAACTAATTGTGGTAAAAAGCGCTACTAGAATTGAGGTGTTGTTTTTCATGGATTTATTTCTTTATGCAAATATCTAAAAATAAACTTGATAATATTGATTGTTCGCCTTTAGTACAATTATTTTTTCTAAATTAGCTACTAAATTAAAGATATGCAATCGGATTTTAAAACGCCTCAGGAATATGTGGATTCCCTTCCCGAAGATCGAAAAACAGCTATTGAAAAACTTCGAAAAACTGTAAAATTTAATTTGCCAGAAGGATTTAAAGAGGAAATGTCTTATGGGATGCTGGGTTATATTGTTCCCCATTCGATTTATCCAAAGGGATATCATTGTAAGCCAAATTTGCCATTACCATTTATAAATATTGCTTCACAAAAGAATTTTATAGCGTTCTATCACATGGGGATTTATGTGAATTCTGAATTGCTAAATTGGTTTGTTTTGGAATATTCAAAAGTAGTAAAATCAAAAATTGATATGGGGAAAAGTTGTATACGATTTAAGAAAATGGATGAAATACCTTTTGAATTAATTGGAGAGTTAGCTTCTAAAATCGCTGTTTCTGACTGGATTTCAATTTATGAAAAGAACTTTATTAAGTAATCATTTTCTAATTTCTAAAACAAAAGTATGTTTTTCGTTGGAATAATTACGATTGTTATTATTTGTAAAAAGGAGGATATATCTAAAAGATGCAGCTTGATGGTTATAAGCTAAATTATCTATTTTCAGATGATGCTATAAAAAGTTAGTGTAATTTGGAAAATTTTTTTTAAAAGAAATGTTTTTATTTCTATAATTTTTTGCTAAAAAGGGGAGTTGTTTCCAAATTATTATTATTTTTACTTTGTAATTATAAAATGAATAACAATTAATTTAAATATTTTAAAATGAAAAATTTAGTAGCAGTAATGGCCTTAGCACTTTTGTCGGTTTCAATGAATGTAAATGCACAAGAAAAAAAACCAAAAGAAAAAGCTAAAAAAGAATGTTCGACAAAAGAAATGAAATCTTGTGATAAAGAAAAAAAGGCAGGATGTTGTGCTAAAATGGCTGACAAAAAATAAAAATTAGAATTTAATTTTTAAAACTGAAAAAGTGCTTGAGTAATTAGGCGCTTTTTTTGGTTTAAATTATTTTCTTTAATCATAATAAATCGCAATTGATTATACCAAAAATATAAATAATAGTATTTAGTTTGTTTACAATTTTTGAACTAGTTTAAAATATTGTTTAAATTATGATCATTTGATTTCTGCTTAACTAACATTGGATTTTTGATAAATAATATTGTTTAAAAATCATTTTTTATTTTATAATTCATTATGCATTACCTTTATAATATAAGAAAATTCTTTTTTTTAATATTTTTATTAAAAAATTAATATTATTTTCTGTTTTTTATTTTTTTAAAGCTTTTTCAACTTCTGCTGATAAAAATTTATATTCAGCCACTATCTTTTCGGATGTTTCGCTTACACGATCTCCTCTGAGTGATTGATGAATAAATTGCGTCGAAAGCCCATATTTGTCTTTTAAACGATTAATCACAACTGAGACATATTTGTTATACTTCTTTTTTTGATTATCTTTGTTCATTGTTTTGTTTGTTTCAAATGTTAAAGCAAAAGTAAATAAACTTATTGTTTATTTAAGAAACAATTGTTATTTTTTTTAAATTATTAGTGTACTTTTTTTAAATGGAGAAATTTCAAAGAATAAATAATATTAAAAAGCATTATGCTTTTGAAAGAGATACTGATTTCGCAATTTTTTTAGGGATTTCACCTCAAGTTCTTTACAATTGGAAAGCTAGAAACACGTTTGATACAGAATTGGTTTATTCTAAATGTATAGATATCAATCCTGAGTGGTTGTTAACAGGTAATGGAAATATGATTAAGAACTCTTTTGGAAGCAAACATAGAGGCATTAAGGGTAAAGGAAATTCTCCTATTTCGTCGACTTATTCAGAAGGCTTTGTTTCTATTGATCATAAAATAATGGAATTTGAAAACGAGCAGTATGTGATACCAATATTTCATGATGCAGATGTTTTAGTTCAAGTAAAGGGAGATTTAATGTATCCCAAGTATAATAATGGTGATATCGTAGCGTGTAAGTCCTTATCGCTTGACGATTTGTTTTTTCAGTGGGATAAAGTATATGTTTTAGAAACAGCTCAGGGATCTTTAGTTAAAAGAATAAAAAAGGGTAAAGATTTGGATCATATTCTATTAGTAAATGAAAATGAAAGTTTTGAAGCTTTTGAACTTAGCGTATCAAAAATATTTGCTGTAGCTTTAGTTATTGGGGTAATAAGGTTGGTATAAATATTTTATAGCGCCTCTAATTAATTTTTTTTCTAACGTATTGTATATGATTAAAAATTAAAAGGTTAATTCGTTAAGTATAAAAAAAGAGAGGATGTTATTTTAACATCCTCTCTTTTTACATTTCAAATGACAATGTCATCGTTATATTATTAGTCTTTGTGTTGATATTTGCCTTATCGGTCATCCCTACATTGAAAAATTGTTTTTGAGAATCACGTTCAGAATGGGAGTAGGTTAAATCTAATCTCGTACTTCCAAAATTATATCCAAAACCTGTAGAAAAACCTGTTAAATTTCCAATAGTACTTCCGTTTTTATAAGGACTTTGTTCAGTTCTGTATCCGGCTCTTATGCTTAATTCGTCTATTCTATATTCCCCTCCAATTCGTAATTCACTTGATAATCCTAATAAATTGCTTATCTCTCTATTGGCATTTCTGAAATCATTTGTAGGATTAAATTGAGTGCTTCCATAATCTTTCAAAGAATAATCAATACTAATTAGGCCTTGTTTACCGTATATATATGCAAAACTACCCGTCCATTTGCCAGGGGTTTGTAATTGATAGGGATCATAAACATTAATTATTCTAGGATTAACATAGTCTGTTGGTAATTCACCCAAAGCATCAGCGCTAACTACTGCCAATCCTTGTGTTAATTCATCATTCATTTCGTACCAAGTAGGTGATTCGTAAGCAAGACCCAATCGAACTTCTTTTGATACTTTAGAAATTACTCCTAGCTGAATTGAGACCCCATTTCCGCGAGTTGTCAGTTCGTTTTCAAATCGAAACCGTTGCACTCCTGAAAGTAGATTGTTTGAATTTTCTTCGTAGAAACTTGAAGTTTGTGTGTAATTTATAAAATGGGCATTAACGTTAACTCCGAAGAAAAATTTATCTTTATATTGTCCAGAAGCATTAAAACTAAGTTTTCCATTATACCCATTTGACTCAGTATAGTTCTCTTGGTAATAATTTCCTCCTGAAGGGATTAATGAAACATAGTTT
Organism: Flavobacterium sp.; assembly: GCA_044373885.1. Classification (GTDB taxonomy): domain Bacteria; phylum Bacteroidota; class Bacteroidia; order Flavobacteriales; family Flavobacteriaceae; genus Flavobacterium. The sequence continues at coordinate 3,915 of JBIPNF010000122.1, forward strand.
CTGTTTGAACTTTCGTTATAGTCGGTTGCTGGATCAATAATATATCCTTGGTATCCTAAAAAGGCTTGTTGGGCACCAAATCCATAAGTTGAGCCTAAATAATCGTACAAATCAGTTGTGTTTTCTCCAGTTTGTAATTGCAGATTTGTCAATGATTCTCCACCATTTAAGTTTGCATAATATCTAAAATATTCTCCGGCAGAATGTAAGGTGTTTGTTCCAGCAGAAAAAATAGTATTATTAAAATTATTTGCATTTTCATAATTCAAAGCAAAGCCAAATTTTTTCCAATCGCTTGATTTGTCTTCATTTTTAATTACATAAACACCTCCAAACTGGTTCAAATCAAATGAGGAACTATTTTCATTAGTCGAAGTGCCAAAATAGCTAGAATTATTTTTGATTCCAAAACTATTCAAAGACAACGCGATTTGATTGTTTGAGAAAATTACAGATCCTGCGGGATTTACATTCAAGGATGAAAAATCTCCACCAAGTGCGCCAAATGCGCCACTCATGGCTCTAAAACGAGCAGTTCCGTTTAAATTATCTTGAGAAAACCGAATTGCATCAGTAATATCTTGCGAATGCATTGTTGCTGATGATAATCCTAAAATGATTAACGTTAAATATTTTTTCATTATTTCTAATAATTAAATTTACAATAATTTCAACTGATTAACCTATTAATTTATCTTCTTCCACCCGAGCTGTTTGACCTTCCTCCGCTAGAACCTCCTCCTGAATTTGAACTTGGAGAGTAGCTTCTAGTACTTCCAGTTTCGTTTCTCGGAGTTGAAGAATCTGATCTTGTTGGACTATAATTTCTTGGTGTTACATTCTCGCTTCTAGGCGAAGGAGTTTCAGATCTTGTTGGGGTTTCTGATCTTGATGGTGTGAAATTCCTAGGTGTATTATTTTCATTTCTAGTAGGGGAATAATTTCTTGGATTTGTACTTTCACCCCTTGGTGTGTAATTTCTAGGCGCCACTGATTCAGTTCTTCGAGGCGCTACCGAATTTGAATTGCGAATATTATTATTAAAAGTATTACTTCTTAAAGAATTATTGTTTCTGATGCTAGTATCAGTTCTGCCATTTGAATATCTTCCGCTATCTCGTCTGTAGCTTCCTCTGATTCCATTGCTAAAAGAATAATTGTCGTTATAATAACCGCCATAATAATTACCGTAATATCCATTATAATTATTATTGTAGCCCCAACCATAGTATCCATAATTTGGCCCGTACCAATTGTTCCAGCCCCAACCATACCCAATAGAAGGGCCGTACCAAGAGTTCCAACCTAAATTCCAATTCCATCCGTAATTCCAATTGGTTCCGTAACCATAATTGTTCCAACCCCAATTGTTCCAACCCCAATTGTTATCGTAAATAGTAACGTTTATTGGTTGTTGGTTATTTCCCCAACCACCATATCCAGATGAGTAACTCTCAGTATTATTGTTTATATTATTTATGGTGTCTTTATAGGTAGAATAAGAATCTACATCAGTGAAAACTTCTTCTTGTTGTTGACTGTTTTCTCTTAGTGAGCTGAAATATTCTTTGTATTTATCACTATCGTTATTCGCTACTTTAGCGTCTCTCCCATTTTCATCTGAACCATAAATACCATCTTTTTCATAATACGAACTGTTTTTGTAGGAGCCACAGGAAGCCATTACCAAACTTATCAGTCCAATTATAGAATAAATTGAGATTGATTTTGTTGAAGAAAAATAATTAGTTTTCATATATACGTATTTTTATTGTTGGTCATTACAAAAATAGTTAGTTTTGCCGAACTATTTAGTTAAAATAAGTTAAACAATTTTAGTGCCAAACTATTTCATCATGAGCAAGAACTTAACAACAAGATCAGAGGATTATTCAAAATGGTATAATGAGTTAGTAGTCAAAGCTGACCTTGCCGAAAATTCGGGTGTGCGAGGTTGTATGGTAATCAAACCATATGGGTATGCAATTTGGGAAAAAATGCAAGCCGAATTAGATCGAATGTTTAAGGAAACAGGGCATCAAAATGCTTATTTCCCTTTATTCGTTCCTAAAAGTATGTTTGAAGCAGAAGAGAAAAATGCAGAAGGTTTTGCCAAAGAATGCGCTATTGTAACACATTACCGTTTAAAAAATGATCCTGACAAACCAGGGAAATTAATGGTTGATCCCAATGCAAAATTGGAAGAGGAACTAATTGTTCGTCCAACAAGTGAAGCTATTATTTGGTCAACATATAAAGGTTGGGTTCAATCCTATAGAGATTTACCATTATTAATAAACCAATGGGCCAATGTGGTACGTTGGGAAATGAGAACGAGATTATTTCTTAGAACTGCCGAATTTTTATGGCAAGAAGGACATACAGCACATGCAACAAAAGAAGAAGCTTTAGAAGAATCGGAAAAAATGATGCACGTTTATGCCGAATTTGCTGAAAATTTCATGGCAATTCCGGTTATCAAAGGATTGAAAACAGAAACTGAACGTTTTGCCGGTGCCGATGAAACCTATTGTATTGAAGCATTAATGCAAGATGGAAAAGCACTGCAAGCAGGAACTTCTCACTTTTTAGGTCAAAATTTTGCCAAAGCATTTGATGTTAAATTTGCAACTGCTGAAGGAAAGCAAGAATATGTTTGGGGAACCTCTTGGGGAGTTTCAACTCGATTGATGGGTGCGCTTGTAATGACACATTCTGATGATCAAGGACTGGTATTGCCACCAAATTTAGCGCCAATACAAGTGGTTATTGTTCCGATTTATAAATCAGACGAGCAATTAGAAGAAATTTCTACTGCTGTAAATGTCGTAATGTTGGCTTTAAAGAAATTGAATATTTCTGTAAAATATGACAATAGAACTACTCAAAAACCTGGTTTCAAATTTGCCGAATGGGAATTGAAAGGAGTTCCAATTCGAATTGCTGTTGGACCAAAAGATTTAGAAAACGGAACTTTTGAGGTAGCAAGAAGAGATACATTAACAAAAGAAATCGTTTCAAAAGAGGGAATTGAAATTTACATTAGCGATTTATTGGATAAAATTCAGTCGGAAATGTTTGATAGAGCTTTAAATTATCGGGACACCCATATTACCGAAGTTAACAGTTTTGATGAGTTTAAATCGGTTTTAGATAGCAAAGGTGGCTTTGTATCAGCACATTGGGATGGAACTCCTGAGACAGAAGAAAAAATTAAGGATTTAACCAAAGCAACCATAAGATGCATCCCTTTGAACAGGGTTGAAAAGGCGGGAAGTTGTGTTTTTACTGGTAGTGCATCCGTTGGGAGAGTTTTATTTGCGAAGGCATATTAAAAAAAGCAAAAAAAAGATACATCAGCTATTGCTCGAATAAAAAATAGTTGTATTTTTGCATCCGCATTATAAAAGCTCGGTCCGTTCATCTATCGGTTAGGATCTCTGGTTTTCATCCAGGAAAGGGGGGTTCGATTCCCCCA
>JBIPNF010000123.1:0-7361 GCA_044373885.1 Flavobacterium sp.
GTAACGTATTACAATTTAACAAAAAAAGACCTGGTTCTGGAAGCGATTTTGAAGCATTTAAGCCCGGGTTTTTAAACAATGTTTTATTCAACATAATGTATTTTGAAAGTAAATTCATTAATAATAACATCAAATTACCATTTGGCGTTTCGCTATTATATACATGGAAAAAAAACAATTAATTATGAAAATTATTAAATGGTTTAAGGAAAATTATTGGTTGACAATTATACTTTTTGCGGCCTCTTTTCTAAGAATTTACCACGCTAATTTCCAAAGCATTTGGTTGGATGAAATTCTTAGTATGAATAATTCCAACCCTTCATTGTCAATGAAACAATTCTATGAAGGAATTATGTTTTGGGAGTTTATACCTCACATGTATTTTTTAATTCTTCGATTTGTTTTTGATGTTTTTGGATATACCACAAGTGTTGCAAGAATTTTTTCTGCCTTCATAGGTGTTTTTGGGGTTTATTCAATTTATTTATTTGGCAAAGAACTTATCAATAAAAAAACTGGTTTAATCGCTGCTGTTTTAGTTTGTGTGAATTTCTTTCATATCTCCTATTCGCAAGAAATAAGACCTTATGGAATGTTGTTTTTGTTTACAGTTCTGTCTTTTTATCGATTGGTAATTTTTATAAAAAAGCCAACAATTTCCAATGGAATCTTTTTTGGGTTGTTTACTGGGCTGTATCTTAATTGTCATTTTTTTGGATTTATAACTTTGTTTTCTCAATGTCTATTGTTGTTATTTTTTTTAATTAAGACACCAAAAGAGAATAGAAATAAATTTTTTGGTTTCTGTATTGTATCGGGAACTATTGCATCAATTATTTTTTCACCATCTTTCAAAGCGTTACTCCGAGTAACTGAAATCAAATCATTTTGGCTTCAAAAGCCGGGTCCAGATGCTTTTACCACAATGTTTAGAGAGTTTTTCGGTAATTCTGAAATGGTTGTTTTTGCCATCAATCTATTAGTTATTTTTTATTTTATTAATTTATTTAAAGAAAAAAACAGTAATCAAAATGGTAATGCAATAATCAACAACAAAGTAGTTTTTAGTTTTATTATTTTATCAACTTGGCTTTCAGTTTCTTTAATAATTCCTTTAATAAGGTCACATTTAGACGTTCCAATGATTTTAAGTAGGTATTTTATTAATATCTTACCCGTTTTAATACTTGTAATTGCTATTGGAATTAATTTTATTAAAAATAATTTGATAAGAATAGTAGTCATTATTTATTTGGTTGTATTTTCAATTCTTGACCTATTTGTAGTTAAAAACTATTACAACACAGTAACAAAATCGCAGTATAGAGAATTATCAGAAGAAATTATCAAACGAAATCCAGATAAATCAAAGTTGGTTGTTTTTTGGAGTTGGATATTCCCTTATTTTTTCCAAAACGAAAGACAAATTACAATTGAAGGAAATTCATTAGACGACTATGTAAATGGAATGAGATCTGGATCGATACTAAATAAATCTTTTTGGTATGCTGACGCGAATTCTAGACCTTTTGTAATTTCATCAGAAAATCAAATTTATTTAGATAATAATTTCAATTTAAAAGAAAAATTAGAATATTACGATGCTTGGGCCAATTATTATGTTTCAAAAAATCAGAATTTTGAAGTTAAAAAGGAAGTATTTAAAAACACACTTTCTTTAGACATGTTTAGCCCTATTAATTTAAACGAAAAAGGGAATTTAGTGTTATTTGAAAATGCCAATCTTAAAACCGAATCCATTAGTTTAGAAAACGGGAATTATGAATTGTCGATCAACGCCAATAGTCTTCCTGAAAAACCAATCAACGGTGAAAATGCACATTTCAAAATTAAAATAAACAACAACGAAATTGCAAATTACTATTTAAGTGAAAATAGTAATAACCGGTCAAAAACAATCCGTTTTTCATCTAAAAACAATGAAAAATGTAAATTTGAATTACTATACGACAATGATGTTTTTGAAAACGGCAAAGATAGAAATGCAATCATTTATTCTATTTCACTAAAAAAACTATCGAATTAGCCCAAAAGAGTTGATTATTATTAAAAAAAATATAATTTTGTGTAAACTAATTTATTAAAAAAATGAAAACAAATTTTGTAATATTAGCAACTATTATTTCTTTACTTTTTATTTCTTGTAAAAATGATAAAAAAGACGAGGTTGCAAATGCAGATGCAAAGCAAAACTTTAGCGTAGATTTGTATGTTGTGGCGCCGCTAGACGATAATTTCTCGGTTTATTACACGGAGGACAACACGATTAGCTTTAATGGCGACAGAGCGGTTTGGAGAGGAGTAAAAGGACAATTAGCCTCCCAACAAGTTACATTAGATTTAAAAGAAGAAATAATCCCAACAAATATTAGAATTGATTTCGGTATTAATAAAGATCAAGGAGATGTTGTTTTAGAAAAATTTAAACTAAGTTTTTACGGCAAATCCTTTGAAGCAAAAGGGTCTGAATTTTTCAAATATTTTATTCCGAATGATTCTGTAAAAACTGAAATTGATCCTGCAAAAGGAACCGTTAAATTTTTAAAAAACCCTAAAAAATTCTTTTCTCCTTTTTATTATCCACAACAAGCAGTACTTGATGAAATAAAAAAAATAACGAATTAAAATGGTGTTATTTTTACCGAGCCATAAGAATTACTTATGGCTTTTTTATTTATAATTATTAATCTCGGATGTTCAAACAAAGAATAATTTCAATATTAAAAAACAAACAAAACACCAATCTGATTGTATATGGATTTGGACAGGGTTTCAATCTAATTACCCCATTATTAGTTGTTCCTTATATTGTATCTGTTTGTGGGGTTGAAAATTTTGGGAAAGCGAGTATTGCAATGGCAATTTCTTTTTTCATGATGGTTTTTATAGATTATGGCTCGGATATTATCGGTGTGAAAGAAGCAGCTGTAAACCGGCAGAATGCGGTAGAATTAGAAAAAATATTCATCACAACCCTATCCTCAAAAGCGGTATTATTGGTCCTAGTTTTATTGTTCTCGATACTTTTAATTTATTTTGTTCCTTTTTTCAACAAAGACAAATCCCTTTATTTACTTGGGCTTCCTGTATTAGTAGGACAATGCATTAATCCCACATGGTTTCTTCAGGGAGTTGAAAATTTCAAGTGGATTACCATTTTAACCATTACCTCAAAACTGATTTATCTTTTTGGAATTTTCTTTTTTATTCATCAAAAAACAGATTATATTTTCATAAATCTTTGGTGGGGAATCGGTACTATTTTAGCCAACGGAATTACCTTATATTCCATTTTTAGAAAACACAATTTCAGTTTTTTAAAAATAAAAGGAGGAAATGTTATAGCGCTTTTAAAAGGGAATTTTTCGATGTTCTTTTCTCAAATATTTGTTTCCCTTCAAATGTATTCTCCAATAATGTTGATTGGTTTTTTTGGGAATAATTTGCTAGCGGGTCATTACAAAATTGTAGAACAAATAATCGTAGTTTTCAAAACATATATTTACCTATTTTTTAATTTTCTTTATCCAAGAGTTTGTTATTTATTGGAGAAAAATAGTAAACAAGGATTCCGATTTTGGAAAATCTACAACGGAATCAATTTTATATTTATTGCCATTTCTATGGTAGTTGTCTATTTATTTTCTTTCCAAGCGGTACATTATTTTGCCAAAACAGATGTTTTTGAAATTAGCAATTTACTGAAATTAGCCGTTCTAATTCCGATAACATTAAGTATATCCATCCCTCTAAAACAATTGCTTTTAGGTTTTAATCAACAACAACTTTATATAAGAATTACAATGATAATGGTTGTTGTAAATTTACTACTTATGATTGTTTTATTACCACAATACGGGATTACAGGAGTTTTATCAAGCCTCATTATTTCCGAATTAATAACCATTGGGGCCTATTATTTCAGCATTAAAAGTAAATATAATGGGATCAACATTAGAAAACTAAATTACATACTCTAAGTTAAACGTAAAAAGTGTATTTTTGAAATCTATTGTTATACAAAACTGTAGACAATTCGTTTTTCTTAAAGGATATAAAATGATACGACTCATCTTTCAAAAACTATTAGACAACTCTGGAAAGAGCTATATCATAGACCCAAAAATCCCCAATACTCTTATTTATCACAACCTTTCCAAAAGAATTTTTATGCTGATTAGAGGCATTCTTAAAACAGGCAAAAAAGTTTTCATAGGCAGCAACACTAAAATTTATAATGTTTCCAACATTTCCTTTGGTAAAAACGTTACTATTGATGAAAATTGCCGTATTGATGGTTTTTCTTCAGAGAAAATACAATTTGGAGATCGTATTAAAATAGGCGGTTATTCTACTTTGAGCGCGACGAGTCATTTGTCTAAATTTGGAAAAGGATTAAAAATAGGAAATGATTCGGCGGTTGGTCAATTCACAGAGTTTGGCGCTGCTGGGGGAATAGAAATTGGGAATGATGTAATAATGGGTTCCTATATTAGTTTTCACTCTGAAAACCACAATTTTAGCGACAATACGAAACTGATAAGAGAACAAGGGGTAACTTCCAAGGGAATAAAAATTGGAAACAATGTGTGGGTTGGGGCTAAAGTAACTTTTCTTGATGGTTGCATCGTAGGCGATAATTCTGTAGTTGCGGCTGGCGCAGTGGTAAATGGAATTTATCCCAATAATTCAATTATTGGCGGCATTCCAGCAAAAGTTTTAAACTCATTATAATGAATTCTATATCCACAAAGTTTTCTTATTATCAACTTTTATTGGCCTTATGCATTGCGGTGCCAGTATTAAATATTTTTGAGCTGACTTTTGGTTTATGGAGTATTACAATTTTAATTACTTTACAAAATAAATATTCGGTTACAATCTTTAACCACATTTTAATTTATTCACTTATCCTTATCATCGCTTTATTTTCTTCAATTGGAAACCAGTTTGAAGCGTATTTTTATTTGAAAGACATTACCTATATGGCAAAGCCAATTATGGGTTTATTACTTGGTTATCAGTTATTTAAAGGAAATAAATCAAGAGCATTTTCAACACTGATTTATATCGGATTGTTAATCGCAACCGTTCATATCATTTTGGTTATTATTGCTTTTATTTCAGGCAACGCTTCTACCGTAGTGCTTTTGCGTGTGAATTGTGGCTATTTTAATGATTACGAGGTTTATACTCTCATTCTCTTACTTTTTCATAAAAAATTTAATATTGAAATTTCCAAGAAAAGACTTTATTTGTATGTTGTAATTATGATAATTTCAAGTTTTTTTTACTTGGCAAGAACAAATTTCATCCAATTTATAGTACTAACCATCGCCTTAAAGGGTTATTTTTCAGTTACCACTAGGTCAATAAAAGTTATATCTTCTGTATTGCTAGCAACAGTTATTGGTTATGCAATAATTTACAATCTAAATCCTAAAAGAGACGGTTCTGGGGTTGAACAGTTTTTATACAAAATCAAAAATGCGCCAATCGAACCCTTTAAAACAAAAATAGACATTACAAATTGGAAGGATATTAACGACAATTACCGTTCGTATGAAAACATACTAACATTACGCCAAGTTACAGAAAACGGGCCCCGAGCAATAATTTTAGGAGAGGGAATTGGTTCCACAGTGGATTTAAAGCAAAAGATGTGGCTTCAAAACAGCTTTATGCGATACATACCCTTTTTGCACAATTCATACATGACCGTTTTTCTTAAGTCGGGTGTATTGGGGATTTTTTTACTACTCTTTTATTTATATATTTTGATGAAAAACAATAAATCAAAGATTCCTTTGGTTCAAAATATAAACATGTTATTGGTTGGAACAGCGGTTTTTTTGATTATTTCTAATTGGGTTTTTTTAGGAATGTACAACACATCGGATAATAAATCAATAGTAGTAGGTTTCTTAATCGCGTTAAGAGAATTTGAAATTCAAAAGAAGAGCAATGATTAATATTTTATTTATTCATCAATCTGCGGAACTGTATGGCTCTGATAAAACATTGCTATTGCTGTTAAGACACATTGACAAGACGAGATTTTATCCTGTTGTTGTTTTGCCAAATAACGGCCCTTTAAAAAGTGAACTCGAGAAAGAAAATATAAAAGTTGTTATCGCTCCGGTTTTAAAGGTATATCGAAAAATGTTTACCCCAAAAAACATACTAAAATTTATTCAAGACATTAAAAAAGGTGTTGATGCTTTAGATATATTAAATAAGCAGCATCATTTTGACATTGTTTATTCAAATACTTTAGCGGTTTTACTTGGAATAATTTATGCCAAAAAAAGAAAAATTAAACACCTTTGGCACGTTCATGAAATAATAGTGCATCCCAAGTTTATCGCTTCAATTTTCCCTAAAATAGCAATGCGGTTTTCCAATTTAGTAATTTGTAATTCAAATGCAACCCAAAAAAATTTAACCGATAGGGTTCCAGAACTAAAATCAAAAACCACAGTTATTTATAACGGAATGGAGTCAAATGCCGAAAATCAAGCAATTGCACAAAAGACGGATTTCGGATTTAACGAGTCCGATATAGTCATTACTTTAGTTGGCAGAATAAGCAGGTTAAAAGGGCATAAATTGCTACTGGACGTTTTTACAAATCACATAAGTAAGAATGAGAACGTAAAATTATTATTTGTTGGCTCCCCGGTTGAAGGGCAAGAATATTATCTCGAAGAAATTCAAAACAGCATAAACAAAAATACGCTACAAACAAAGGTAAAAATACTTCCATTTTTAAATGATTTAAATGGAATTTGGACAATAACAGACATAGCGATTATGCCATCAACAGAAGCGGAGTCTTTTGGATTAGTTGCTGTTGAAGCAATGTTGGCAAAAAAACCAGTAGTAGCTTCTAATCTCGGAGGTTTATCTGAAATAGTAATCAATAATGAAACGGGATTTTTATTTGATCCAAATAGTAAAGCAGCACTTTCAGGAGTGCTTTCCAAACTTATTAATGACCCTTCATTAAGAAGTGAATTGGGAGAAAAAGGATACAAAAGAGCAATTAATGAATTTTCAATAACAAAACACGTCCAGCAATTTGAAGCTGTTTTCGAAAATTTTCAAGATAAATTTTAACTCTTGTGGGTTAAAACCTTTATTTTAGCCATCTGAAAATAAAACATTTCATGAAAATAGCCATTTTAGGAACTCGGGGTATTCCAAATCATTATTCAGGTTTTGAACAATTTGCCGAATTTTTCTCTGTATACCTAGTAGAGAAAGGACATGATGTCTATGTATATAATTCTCACGATCATCCGTATCAAGAAAAAACATTTAATGGGGTAAACATT
>JBIPNF010000124.1:0-7318 GCA_044373885.1 Flavobacterium sp.
ATTAAACAAAAATTATGTCAACCGAAGAGAAATCACTTCATTTTATTGAACAAATTATAGAAGACAGCTTAGCAAGTGGTTTTCCTCAAGATAAATTACGTTTTCGTTTTCCGCCAGAACCTAACGGCTATTTGCATATTGGTCACGCCAAATCTATTTGCTTGAATTTTGGTTTGGGATTGCGGTACAATGCGCCAGTAAACTTACGTTTTGACGATACAAATCCTGCGAAAGAAGAACAAGAATACGTTGACGCTATAAAGGAAGATTTGCAATGGTTGGGTTTCCAATGGGCTGAAGAACGGTATGCGTCTGACTATTTCCAACAATTATACGATTGGGCAGTTGCGATGATAAAAACCGGAAAAGCCTATGTTGACAGTCAATCTTCTGAAGATATGGCTTCTCAAAAAGGAACGCCAACGCAACCAGGAGTTGATGGACCTTACAGAAATCGTTCGGTTGAAGAAAATTTATCCTTATTTGAAGCGATGAAAAACGGAGATTTTCCCGAAGGAAGTCACGTATTGAGAGCTAAAATTGATATGAAATCTACAAATATGTTGATGCGAGATCCATTAATGTATCGTATTTTACATCGTCATCACCATAGAACAGGAAATGATTGGAAAATCTATCCGATGTACGATTATGCTCATGGTGAAAGTGATTATATCGAGCAAATTTCTCATTCTATTTGTACTTTAGAATTTGTAATGCACCGCGAATTATACAATTGGTTTTTAGACCAAATTTATGACGATAAAAAAGTAAGACCAAACCAATACGAATTTGCACGTTTGAACTTGAATTATACTGTAATGAGCAAACGAAAACTCTTGCAATTGGTTCAAGAAAATATTGTAAACGGTTGGGACGATCCAAGAATGCCAACGATTTCGGGTTTGCGAAGACGCGGTTTTACAGCCAATTCTATTCGTAAATTCTGTGAAACTATTGGTGTTGCAAAAAGGGAAAATGTGATTGATGTTTCGCTTTTGGAATTTTGCTTGCGCGAAGATTTAAACAAAACAGCGCCTCGAGTTATGGCGGTTTTAGACCCGGTAAAAGTCGTAATTACCAATTATTCTGAAGGAAAAGAAGAGTTTTTGGAGGCCGAAAACAACCAAGAAGATGAAAGTGCAGGTTTTAGAAAAGTGCCGTTTTCTAGAGAAATATACATCGAAAGAGAAGACTTTTTAGAAGAAGGGCCCGCTAAATTTTTCCGGTTATCAATTGGTAAAGAAGTGCGATTGAAAAACGCCTATATTATTAAAGGCGAAAGCGTTAAGAAAGATGCTGCTGGAAATATCACCGAAATTCACGTTACGTATGACGAAGACAGCCAAAGCGGAAGTGGAAGTGAAGCAAGTCAAAGAAAGGTTGCGGGAACGTTGCATTGGGTTTCTATTCAACACGCAATTCAAGCAGAAGTTAGAATGTACGACCGTCTTTTTATTGATGAAGCGCCCGACAGTCACAAAGAGAAAAATTTCTTAGAATTTATGAATTCGAATTCTTTACAAATTGCAAATGGATTTGTAGAACCGAGTTTGGAAACCGTAAAATCGGGAGATAAATTCCAATTTCAACGCATGGGTTATTTCAATGTTGATAAGGATTCAACAGCAGAAAAATTAGTGTTTAACAGAACTGTTGGACTTAAAGACGCTTGGGAAGAAAAAGGAAAAAAAGAAGAAAATTTATTGATGTCGATGCAAAAAGAAATCAATAAATATGTGAAGGAAAAGGACGATACGGCGGCAAATTTAATATTAGAATCCATCGTTGAAAACATTAAAAGTGTTGATAATTTCAGTTTAATTTGTCAAACAATTGTCAAAAATGTGAAAAACGACAACAACGCTTTATTATTTTCAAATTTGATTTTGCATTATTCCGATAAAGTTCAATTTAAAGACATAGAATCGGAAGCATTAACTAAATTATATTCGATGTCATTAAAAAGTCAAATGGCGTCAGTTAGAATTTTTGCAATTCAAAATTTGAATAGCGATTTAGAAAATTTAAACGATTTTAAAACCCAACTTTCTGAATTAAAACTTTCAGAGAAAAACGAAAAAGTTTTAGAAGTTTTGAAATAATCAATAACAGAGTTGAACAATTGAAAAGTGCTTCTATGAGGCGCTTTTTCTATTATTGGTATTTCTTATTAAAACACGAAAACCAATAGTTTTATCTAATCAAAAACGGATTTCATAGTTTGATTTTAATGAATTTTTTTGGTTTTTACAACCTGTTTTAACGCCAGGGAAAAATACATTAATTACATCGCTTTATTTTACGTTTCAACATAAAAACAGCATACTTTAACTAGCCCTTAACGTTATTCTCTTAATTAATAACTATCTTTATTAGGAAGTAACTTTTAAATATAAATATCATGTCAAACAACACAGGGAATACGATGTTGGCTCTTTTAGCAGGAGCTGCAATTGGGGCAGGAATTGGAATTTTATTTGCACCAGACAAAGGTTCGAGAACCAGAGAAAAAATAAAAGGTGGTTATGACGACGCAAAAAGCGATTTGAAGCACAAATTGGAAAATGCAACCAATTCGTTCAAAAGAAAATTCTCTAATGCAAAGTATGATTTGGAAGACACTTATGATGATTTGGTTTCCAACATGAGTCATAAATCAGAGGATGTAATTTCTTTTTTAGAAACAAAACTTTCCGATTTAAAAAACCAAAACGCGAAACTGCAAAAATAAATTCCAATTATGGCTTTTGAAGAATTAGAACAAAATACCGAAAACATCCGAACAGAAACGCAAGAGTATATTGAGAGTAACCTAGCATATTACAAGCTGAAAAGTTTTAAAGTGGCGATGAAATCAATGACTTTGATTTTGAAAATCACTTTAATAATCTTGTTTCTTTTAATGGTATTATTGTTTTGTTCCATTGCAGGAGCTTTTGCAATCGGCACTTATTTAGGAAGTAATGCATTTGGGTTTTTAACGGTTGGAGGAATTTATCTACTTTTCACTTTACTTGTATATTTATTTAAAGACAAAATTATTGAAGGTCCAATTTTAGAGAAATTTTCAGAAATCTTTTTTAACGACTAATTATGGCTACCAAAAAATATTCATCCTATGCTGAAATAGATCGTGATTTAGAAATTTTGAAATTACAAAGCGAAATTCACTATCAAAAAATTGCTTTAAGTATTGAAAAAACGAAAGAGAGTCTGTCTCCTAAAAACATTCTAAACGAGGTTGTTGGTTCGTTTAAACCGCTACTTTCGGAATGGTACGTTACAACTTTAAAACTTATTATTCCTTTTGTTGTCAAATGGATTAAAAACAGAAAAAGAGGCGATTAAGCCTCTTTTTTCATTGAAATTCACCACAAATTTATTCTTCCGTTTCTGAAGTTTCATTTGTTGAAGTATCTTCTGCCTGATTTTTTTCTACATTTCTTATTTTTGGTTTTTTCATTCCTGATTTCATCGATTCGCCAACTAGATTACTTGCTGTAAAACTTGCCACCATATTATTCAACATATCGCTTCCTGCTTGAGGAGAATTCGGCAATAATATCAAATTTGAATTTGTGTCTGCTCCAATTGCTTGTAAAGTATCATAATGTTGTGTAACCACGATCAATGCGGAAGCTTCCTGAGAATTAATTCCTACTTTATTCAAAACATCCACACTTTCCACTAATCCTTTTGCAATTTCTCGTCTTTGATCTGCAATTCCTTGACCTTGTAAGCGTTTACTTTCTGCTTCTGCCTTTGCTTTGGCAACAATTCTAATACGCGATGCTTCTGCTTCAAATTCAGCTACCGTTTTTTCTCTATCGGCAGCATTTATTCTGTTCATTGCATTTTTTACCTGAATATCTGGATCAATATCGGTAACCAAAGTATTGATAATTGTGTATCCATAAGTTGTCATCGCTTCATTCAATTCTCTTTTTACCGCAATAGCGATATCGTCTTTTCTTTCAAAAACATCATCAAGAATTAATTTTGGAACTTCAGCACGAACCACATCAAATACATAAGATGTAATTTGATCGTGAGGATATTCCAATTTATAAAAAGCATCGTAAACGGTATCTTTAACAACCATAAATTGAACCGAAACTTTTAGTTTTACGAAAACATTATCTTTTGTTTTTGTTTCAATTACAACATCTAATTGTTGGATTTTAAGATTTACACGACCTGCAATTCTATCTATTAAAGGGATTTTTAGTTGCAACCCAGAGTTCCGTACACTTAAAAATTTCCCAAAACGTTCAATTACTGCTGATGTTTGTTGCTTCACTGTAAAGAAAGAAGAGAAAAGCACAAATAACCCAAAGGTTAAAAATAGAATAAAGAAAATGTTGCCCATAAGAATTTATCGATTTAAATTAGCTGTTAAAGTACTAAAATTAAATCCAAAAGATCATTTATTAACATTTCTGTAGGAAGAACAGGGGTGTTATAACGACAAAAAAAGAAAAGAGGCGTTTAAGCCTCTTTTTTATAAACTACAAATGCTAATTACAAACTGCTAATCGCTTTTTGAATTCTTTTTATGGTTTCTTCCTTTCCTATGAAAGCTATGATATCAAACAAGTGCGGACCTTTCAAAGCACCAACCAAACTCAATCGGAACGGCTGCATAATTTTTCCCATTCCAATTTCATTTGCAGCCATCCAATCTTTCACAATTGTTTCGATTGTTTCTGTCGTAAAATCTTCAATTGTTTCTAAGACAGCAACTAATTGTTGCATCAATTCCGGCGTTTCTTCTTTCCAATTTTTTGATGCTTTTTCATCGTAAACAGATGGAGCCACAAAGAAAAAGTCGGACAAACTCCAAAATTCTGAAACAAAATTAGCTCTTTCTTTTATCAAGGAAACCACTTTCGTTAAATGTGTCTCAGTTGTAGCAACTCCATTTGAAGCTACAATTGGAGTAAAGGATTTCGCTAAACTTTCATCGCTTTGCAATTGCAAATAATGATGATTGAACCATTTGTTTTTTTCAGGATCAAATTTTGCCCCCGCTTTGTGAACACGATTCAAATCGAATTTTTCAACCAATTCTTCTAATGAAAACAACTCTTGTTCTGTTCCGTCATTCCAACCCAATAAAGCCAAAAAGTTGATAACCGCTTCTGGAAAAAATCCGTTTTCACGATAACCAGATGAAATTCCTTCAGCTGTTTTCCACTCTAATGGAAATACCGGAAATCCTAATTTATCGCCATCGCGTTTTGATAATTTTCCATTTCCAACAGGTTTTAAAATCAGTGGTAAATGCGCAAATTCAGGCGCTTCCCAACCAAATGCACGGTATAATAAAACATGTAAAGGCATTGACGGCAACCATTCTTCACCACGAATTACGTGTGACGTTTCCATCAAATGGTCGTCCACAATATTCGCCAAATGATAGGTTGGCATTCCGTCGCTTTTGAATAAAACCTTATCGTCTAAAACGTTGGTTTCAAACTTTACATCGCCACGAATAATATCCTTTAAATGTAATGTTTCATCAACAGGTGTTTTAAAACGGATTACATATTCCTCATTATTCGCAATTCTTTTCAGCGTTTCTGTTTTTGAAATGACCAAAGAAGTATCTAATTTTTCACGATTGTGATGGTTATAAATAAATGTTTTTCCTTGTTCTTCGTGTTGTTTTCTATGAAAATCTAATGCTTCGGTAGTGTCAAATGCATAATACGCCCAATCTGAATTGATTAATTCGTCAGCATATTGTTTATACAAATGTTTTCTTTCACTTTGACGGTAAGGACCAAATTTTTCGTTCTTCCCGATAGTTTCATCAGGTGAAATTCCAAGCCATTCCAATGCTTCCAAAATATAGCTTTCGGCACCCGGAACAAATCGATTTTGGTCGGTATCTTCAATTCTCAAATAGAAAACGCCGCCATTTTTCTTGGCAAATAAATAGTTGAATAAAGCGGTACGAACTCCGCCAATATGTAAAGGTCCGGTTGGACTTGGTGCAAAACGCACGCGAACTTGCTTTGACATTTTTGTAAATTTTCAGCAAAGATACAACTTCAATTAGTCAAATGGGAATTTTCAAATAGAGTTAATCCAATTAAGGTTTGCGGTTTTTTTGCCCAATAGGGTAGTTTTTGTAGCAATTTAAATTTTATTTAGCGCAATAATAGTTACACGAAAGTAAAATAGAATGCTGTAAAACAACACATTACAGTTTTAAAAAATTAACTTTTTGTAATACATATAAAAGCGTAATTTTATCGGTTATTAAAAATTATTTTCAACCATTGGAGGCATCAAATGCAATTTACTTAAAATTAGAAGCTTTTATAAAAAAGTTTTACACCAACGAACTCTTGCGAGGCTTGATTTTCTTTGTTGGTTTGGGGTTGCTCTATTTTATATTCACCCTTTTTATTGAGTATTTTCTTTGGTTGAAACCAATAGGAAGAACGTTTTTATTTGGTTTATTTATTTTGGTTGAAGTATTTTTATTCTTTCGATTTATTGCTTTTCCGGTATTCAAATTATTGAAACTTCAAAAAGGCATCGATTTCAAAGAAGCATCGTCCATAATTGGAACTCATTTCACGGAAGTTAGTGACAAATTGACGAATTTTATTCAATTATCCGAAGGCGAAAACAAGCAAGACAAATCAGAATTATTATTAGCATCAATCGAACAAAAAGCAGGTTTATTGAAGCCAATTCCTTTTGGGAATGCAATTAATTTTAATGCGAACAAAAAATATCTACCACTAGCATTACTTCCAATATTGTTTTTCGCTTTCTTTTATATTTCAGGAAACAGCAGGATTATTTCTCAAAGTTTGAATCGAGTGGTGCATTTCAAGCAACAATTTCTTCCACCAGCACCTTTCAAATTTGTAGTTTTAAATAAAGAGTTACAAACCGAACAAAACAAAGATTTCGTTCTTAAAGTGAAAGCGGAAGGAAAAATAATTCCTGAAAACACGATGATTTTTATTGGCGAAGAAAGTTATTTTATGGAAACCAATGCCAATGGCGAATTTCAATTTAAAATCGAAAAACCAACCGCTAACGTTTCGTTTCACGTCGAAGCAAATGAAGTTTCATCAGAAGAGTTCGAATTGTCAGTTATAAGTGTTCCATCAATTTCAAATTTGGAAATGGTTTTAAATTTTCCATCGTATTTGAATAAAAAACCCGAAACCATCAAAGGAACTGGAAACGCCGTGCTTCCTGAGGGAACTTTAGTTACCTGGAAAATGAATACAATTGCCACTCAAAGTATTAATTGGTCGGATTTGAAATCCAATTATTCTTTTTTGAA
>JBIPNF010000125.1:0-7251 GCA_044373885.1 Flavobacterium sp.
TTTGCATCAAAACGCAAAGTTACCATTTTGATTTAAACTTTCGATACAACGCTTATGAAGATTTTGTTAATACAAATAATAATTTAGGGGTATTGTTATGATAAAAATTATTCAATTGTCATCGATTTTAATTTACTCCGATAAGCCTCAAGAGCAATGGATTTGGATATAAAACCAAAATATTTTCCATTCTTAACTACGGGAAGAAAGGCAACTTTTGAGTTTTCAAATTTGTTCATTACCGTTTCCATGCTATCTGTTGGATAAATAATCTCTTTGGGAGTTTGCATTATTTCTTTAATTGGGGTGTATTTTACCTTGAATGCACTAAATATAATTTCTCGAATATCATTGAAATAAATCACGCCCAACAATTCAAGGTTTTCATTTACAACGGCAAATACCACTTGGTTTGAGTGTGAAATCAATTCGACTAATTTTTCTAAATTTCTTTCTGAATTTACGGTTAGGTAATCAGTTTGAATGATTTTATTAATATCCAAAGTAGATAAAATATTAGTGTCTTTATTGCTTGTAAATGCATTTCCTTTTCGCGCCAAATTCTTTACGTCTAAAGAATGCTTTTCAAAACGTTTTGAAATCGCAAAACTAATGGAAGAAACAATCATTAACGGAATCATCAAGTCGTAACCACCTGTAATTTCTGCTATTAAGAAAATTGCGGTCAATGGCGCATGAAATAATCCACTAAGAATTCCTGCCATTCCAACTAGAGTAAAGTTGCTAATAGGTAATTTTGTAAAGCCCGTAAGATTAATTAATTTTGAAAAGAAAAATCCTGCATAGGAACCTAAAAACAGTGAAGGAGCAAAATTCCCTCCATTTCCTCCACTTCCAAGTGTAATTCCTGTTGCAAAAACTTTCAACAACATGGTCGCGCCAACAAAAAGCAATAAAGCCCAACTGTTATTTCGGAAATCACTAAACAAAGTATTTTCTAGTAATTTCGCAGGATCATTTTCTGATAGAGTTTTGATACTTTCGTAGCCTTCACCAAATAAGGTTGGAAACACAAAAATAATAACTGCTAAAATAGAAGCACCAAAAAGTCCTTTTTTATAAGGATTTATTTTGATTCTCCCAAAAAAATGTTCTACCCTTTGAAAATTTCTGGAATAATATACAGCAATAAAACCTACAAAAATTCCCAGTAAAATATAATATGGAATATTATGATAATCGTACGTTTGTTTTTGCTTGAAATTTAATAAAATACTTTCATCTAATGCAATTTTGGAAACTAAAGCTCCTGTTGCTGCTGCAATCATTATTGGGGTAAAAGCAGAAATACTAACATCAACCAATAAAACTTCTATTGCGAACAAAACCCCAGCAATTGGGGCGTTAAAGGCAGCACCAATTCCTGCCGCAACACCACAGCCTATTAATAAAGTTCGGTCTTTGTAGCTCAATTTATACCGTTTTGCATAATTAGAACCAAATGCGGCACCCGTTATCACGATTGGGCTTTCCAAACCTGCAGATCCTCCCAAACCAACAGTCAGCGAGCTGGTAATAATTTGAGCATACATCTGTTTTCTTGGAATTATACTTGATTTCTTTGCTACAGCATACAATATTTGTGAAGTTCCTTTTTCGATTGTACCACCCAAAACCCGCTTCACAACAAAAACAGTCAATACAATCCCGATAATTGGTAAAATGCTGTTGATAAAACTTAATTTTAGAATTCCATTAATATAAGTTGCAAATGAAAATACGGAGTGTGCAAAACTCTTCAACACTATCACTGCAAAAGCTGCTGAAATTCCAACCAAAACACTCGATAGAAAAATAAACTGTTTTTCCGATAGTTTTGATTGCGACCAACTAATTAAGTTTTCAATTTTGTATATATATCTTTTGAACATTTGTTTTTAGAAAAATGCTAATTTACTACTATTTTGAGTTTAAATTAATTTTCTCAGGGCTTCTTTTTTACTCAAAGGTTTTAAATCGTTAGAATTTACAAAGGTTTTTACCAATTCAGGATTTGTACTGGCATATTCTCGTAATGCCCATCCAATTGCCTTTTGGATAAAAAACTCTTTAGAATGAGAATGTTTTTTACATTCAGTAAACAAAATTTCAGCGTTTGTTTTATTCTTGTAACCCAATTGAAACAGCAACACACTTCGATTAAGCCACATATTTTTTGAATTGGAAAAGCGCTCAACAACTTTGGTCGTTTCTTCTGTAAATTCGTTTAAATATTCGCCTAACACAAATTTAGAAATGGTATCCACACTATCCCACCAAGATTTTGTAGTTAACAGTTTTTCAATGAGGTTGATATCGTCATTTTGATAGTTGTTTTTAAGATTTTTTATTACTATTTCAATGCCACAATAGTGCAATTCTCGAAACTCTTTATTAAATAATTTCCAAGCAATTTCTCGAGAGTTTTGTGTCAATTCTTCCTTATTAGCCTTGCAAACTTCTTTAAAAAGGAATCTTCTTTGTTCCGTTTTGATTCCGTAAAAAGGAAACAGATTTTTCATATATTTCGCCATCGGAACAGCATTTTCGGGATTTCTATTTTTATCAAAAGTAAATTCTAATTCAGTGATGAAGCTCATTTATTGTAATTTAAACCGTTATTTTCTAATGATAAAGAAAGTAATTTTTCAGAAGAATGAGCTCGTAAATCATCGAAGAAAATCGTAAAATCATCTTCAAACTTTTGATAAAACAACTCCAATTCCCGAACTGAAAATCGTATGTTCGATTCTCTCTTTATCCGATTGTCCATTTGAGATAAAATTTTCTCAATTCCGTCAATAGTTAGGTAACTTAAAAGCCAGTTTTGCTGAATCATATATGGCTTCATCATTTGCGCTTTATCAGTTAATAAATCATAATTGGAATCCAATGATTCATAAAAATTAGCAACATAATCTTCTAATTTTTCATCCGAATACAAATACCAATTCTTAGCAAGAAAATGATCGTAAAAAACATCTACTATCACACCAGAAAAATGATGGTAATTGGAATGCAAACGCTTTGTACTTTCTCTGAAAATAGGATGAGTATCTGTAAAAGTATCAATACTACGATGCAAAATAATGCCTTTCTGAATTTCAGAATGCAAATGCAAGTAGCTATTTCCACGAATTCCGTCCGCCATAAAATTACCAATTTTAATTAAGTCGGAGTCGCCAGAAAGATAAATGTGTGCTAGGAAATTCATTCTTCGAAATTAGGAATTTTATTTTAAATCCGACTTTAAAAACATCTCAAATTATTATATTTGCTAAAATTAAATCCATTAAAAATGACATTAATCAAATCTATATCTGGAATTCGTGGAACCATTGGAGGTGTTGTTGGTGATAATCTAACACCAGTCGATGCAGTAAAATTTGCATCAGCCTATGGAACTTTCCTAAAAAACAATAGTAATAAAGACAAACTAACTGTTGTAGTAGGTCGTGACGCTAGAATCTCGGGACCTATGATTCATAATTTAATAACCAATACACTAATAGGTTTGGGAATTAATATTATCGATTTAGGTTTATCAACCACACCAACAGTTGAAATCGCGGTTCCTTTAGAAAAGGCCGATGGCGGAATTATTCTTACTGCTTCTCACAATCCAAAACAATGGAATGCACTGAAATTACTCAATGAAAAAGGGGAGTTTCTAAGTGCCAAAGAAGGCGAATTGATTTTGCAAATTGCGGAAGACGAAGCATTTACTTTTTCTGAAGTGGATGATTTGGGAACAATTACCGAAAACGATGCCTATATGGACATTCACATCGACGAAGTGTTGAACCTTCCTTTGGTGAATGCAGAAGCCGTTGCAAAACGAAAATATAAAGTGGTTGTTGACGCTGTGAATTCATCGGGAGGAATTATTATTCCTAAATTATTGGAGCAAATGGGCGTTGAAGTTGTCAAATTATATTGCGAACCTAACGGACATTTTCCTCATAATCCAGAACCTTTAAAAGAGCATTTGGGTGATATCTGCAAATTGGTTGTCGAAGAAAAAGCCGATTTTGGTGTTGTTGTTGATCCCGATGTAGATCGTTTGGCTTTCATTTCTAATGATGGTGAAATGTTTGGTGAAGAATATACCCTTGTGGCTTGCGCTGATTATGTTTTGAGCAAAACTCCAGGAAATACGGTGTCTAATATGTCTTCTTCTCGAGCTTTGCGTGACATCACCAACAAGCACAACGGAGTCTATCAAGCTAGTGCTGTGGGAGAAGTCAATGTGGTCGAATTAATGAAAGCTACAAACGCAATTATTGGTGGCGAAGGAAACGGTGGAATCATTTATCCTGAGTTGCATTATGGGCGTGACAGCTTGGTTGGCGTTGCCTTGTTTCTAACGTATTTGGCAAATCAGGAAAAAACTGTGGCCGAATTACGTGCGAGTTACCCACAGTATTATATGAGCAAAAACAAAATTGAACTCACGCCACAAATTGATGTCGATGCTATTTTGATCGCCATGACCGAGAAATACAAATCTGAAGATATCACTACAATTGATGGTGTAAAAATAGATTTTTCAGAGAATTGGGTTCATCTTCGTAAGTCAAATACTGAGCCCATAATTCGTATTTATACGGAGGCTAAAACACAAGACCAAGCAGATGCTTTGGCATTACGAATTATTGCTGAAATAAAAGCTATAGCTGGAATTTAGTATTGAATTCGGGTTAATAAAAAACCTCAAAGTTAGACTGCACCCAAAAGTTCAGACAAATTTATAATTAATTTTGATAATAATGAGTTCGGTATTGTATCGGGCTCATTATCTTTAAATTTGATTTAAGCAAAAGGAAAAGAGTTGGAAATGTGAGTTCTAACTGATGTAATTCCAAATATTTTTGCGTTTGGTCATTTCTATAAATACTTTTCGCATTACTAAATTTTCTGATTTCTCAAGTGGGGCATCGTCTTTTAGAATTTTCACCGCGTAGTTTCGAGCCAAAGAAAGAATGTCTCTGTCGCGAACCAAATCGGCAATTTGAAGATTCAAAACACCACTTTGTTGGGTACCCATTAAATCGCCTGGTCCTCGGAGTTTTAAGTCAACTTCGGCAATTTCAAAACCGTCGTTGGTGTGCACCATCGTGTCCATTCGGGTTTTGCTGTTGTTGGATAATTTGTGGGAACTCATCAAAATACAGTAGCTTTGATCGGCACCACGACCCACGCGTCCGCGCAATTGATGAAGTTGCGAGAGTCCAAAACGTTCGGCACTTTCTACAATCATAACACTGGCATTGGGGATATTTACACCTACTTCGATAACGGTTGTTGCCACCATAATATTCGTTTTTCCTTCTACAAAGCGTTGCATTTCGAAATCTTTTTCGGCGGCTTTCATTTTTCCGTGAAGAATGGAAATGGCGTATTTTGGAAGCGGGAAATCCCGAGAAATGTTGTCGTAACCATCCATTAAATCTTTGAAATCCATTTTTTCTGATTCCTGAATCAAGGGATAAACGACATAAATTTGTCGTCCTAAAGCAATTTGGTCGCTAACGAACGCCATAACATTCAACCTGTTGGAATCGTAGCGATGAACAGTTTGAATTGGTTTTCTGCCCGGCGGTAATTCGTCTATCAATGAAATGTCTAAATCGCCATACAAACTCATTGCCAAAGTCCGTGGAATTGGAGTTGCGGTCATTACTAAAACGTGAGGTGGAATGTCGTTTTTCTTCCACAATTTAGAGCGTTGCTCGACACCAAAACGATGTTGTTCGTCAATGATTGCTAATCCTAAATTATGAAATTTAACCTTGTCTTCTAATAAGGCATGGGTTCCAATTAGGATTTGCAAAGTTCCATTTTCTAACTCTTCGTGAATGATTTTTCTTTCTGAAGTTTTGGATGAGCCCGTAAGTTTTTTTATATTGATATTTAAGGTTATAGCCAATTCTGATAAACCAATAAAATGTTGATTAGCGAGTATTTCTGTTGGCGCCATCAAACACGCTTGAAAGCCGTTATCCAAAGCCAGGAGCATGCTCATAAAAGCTACAATTGTTTTACCAGAACCCACATCACCTTGCAGTAATCGGTTCATTTGGGCGGGATAACCCATGTCATTTCGGATTTCTTTGATGACTCTTTTTTGAGCATTTGTTAATTCAAAAGGCAAGTGATTGGCGTAAAAATTAGAGAAAAATTTCCCTACTTTTTCAAAAGCGTGTCCTTTGATTTTGTGCTTACGAACTAAGTTTTTTGTAATTAATTGCAATTGGATAAAAAACAATTCTTCGAATTTTAATCGAAATTGGGCTTTCGCCAATGCTTCTCCACTTTTTGGAAAATGAATGTTGAAAAGCGCTTCTTTTTTTGAAACCAATTTTAACTCATTCATCAAATAATTAGGCAAGGTTTCTGAAAATAACTCTTGTGTTTCCTGAAACAATTGTTGCATTAATTTGTTTACCGTGCGATTGGTAATGCCACGATTTGAAAGCGTTTCCGTCGATGGGTATACGGGTTGCATTGCCGAGCGTAAACTTTGTTCATGTTCTGCAAGTAGTTCAATTTCAGGATGTGCCATATTGTAGACATTTCCAAATGAAGCACATTTTCCAAAAATTACGATGGGAACATTCAATTCTAAACTCTCCCTAACCCATTTTTGACCTTGAAACCAAACTAATTCCATTTGCCCAGTTGCATCTATAAAAGTAGCAACCAACCTTTTTTTTCCTTTGGCAGGTTCGACTGTTTTTATGTTTATTATTTTGCCAATCAATTGAACTTCAGTACTATTATTGTCTAATTCATTGATTTTATAATAGCGGGTGCGGTCAATATACCGATTGGGATAGAAATTAATTAAATCTTGGTATTTATGAATGCCCAATTCTTTTCGCAACAAATCCCCACGTTGAGGGCCAACGCCTTTCAAGTATTCAATGGGTGTTTGAAGTAAATTATTTTGCATCTTGCGAAGATAGTTTTTTGTTTGGAAATTTAAAAATGTGTTGGAATAACTATTTGAATTATTGTTGTGAAATGTAGCCTAAACACAATATCTTTGAAAATTAAAAAAAAACAGACAATGACTTCTTATCTCGCACTTCTTCGTGGTATCAATGTTTCAGGACATAATATGATAAAAATGGAAGTTTTGAAAACTACTTTAGAAAAAATTGGTTTTCAAAATGTTCAAACGTACATACAATCGGGAAATGTATTTATTGATTCTGATGAAGAAAGCGCTGCAAAAGTTGGTTTTGT
>JBIPNF010000013.1:0-23033 GCA_044373885.1 Flavobacterium sp.
TGCAAATTATTATGTTAATCATAGATTGTTTGAAATTCTTTCTAAATAAATAACACTATCTGTAAAAGTGCATACGTTTAAAAAATTATGTATTTGATTTTCTGATAGTTACATAGTCAATCATCGCGTCAAAACTGCAACTTTTACCAAAAGAGGGAGCAATAGCAGAAAGACTTTACAGAAATGTAAGGTCTTTTTTGGTTTTAATACTTTCCAAAACCTTGCTGGCATTGATTAAAATCTCAATCGGAATTGTATATTTCGGTGTTGCAGCTTTTCCATTCTCAAAATGAACTTTTTCTGAAAAGATGCAGCTCAATATCTGTTTCTGGAAAGATGAAGAGTTTACAACGATTGATTGAATAACCCAGTAAAATAGGTTAAAAACTAAAAAAATAGTTAAATAACTATAAAAACAGTTGTATAACTATAAAAATAGTTTTAAGTTTGACACATAAATTTAAAAGTCATGCAAAAACTAACCAACAAAGAAGAAGAAATAATGCACATCTTATGGAAGCTAAAGAAAGCTTTTGTAAAAGACATTATGGAAGAAATTGTAGAGGATAAACCTCATTATAATACACTTTCTACAATAGTAAGAAATCTTGAAGAAAAAGGGTATGTAGGATACAATGCCTTCGGAAAGACCCACCAGTACTTCCCTATTGTATCAATAGAGGATTATCGCAAAGCATTTATGAATACCGCTATTACTAATTATTTTAATAGTTCGTACAAAAATTTAGTTTCCTATTTTGCCGAAGAAGAAAAAATATCAGCTGAGGAGCTCCGCGAAATTTTAGCTTTAATCGAAAAAAAAGACTAGCATGGAAAATTTCCTACTCTATTTTGCAAAAGTAAATGGACTAATTATTCTATTCTATTTATTGTATTTGGTATTGCTGCGTAAAGAAACTTTTTACGTTTCAAATCGCTGGTACTTATTAATGGGATTAGTAACAGCAATCATTTTACCATTAATTACGTTTACAAAAACCGTTTGGGTTAATCCTGAACCGATTTCTAAATTCATTGAAGCAGTTCCAATAACTAACGATAAAACAATTAGAACTGTTTCAGAACCTCCTATAGATTGGTCGCTAATTTTGAGTGCAGCTTACGGTTTAATTATTTTTCTAATTTTACTAAAAGTGGGAATCGAAATTGCCTCATTTTTCTATAAGACAATCAGATTGAACAAACAAAAAGAAACGAATTATACTTTGATTTATGCTAACTCGACAGAAAATCCATTTTCGTTCTTTAAGTACATCGTTATTAATCCTACTCTTTTTTCGAAAGTGGAATTCGAACATATTTTAACGCACGAACGCATTCACGCAAAACAATGGCATTCCATAGATGTGTTATTCTCAAAGGTATTCTGTGCATTTTTTTGGATTAATCCAATTAGTTGGTTGTATCGAAAAGCCATGTTACAGAATTTAGAATTCATTGCCGACAATCAATCTTTAGAACAAATTGAAAGTAAATACGAATATCAAAAAACACTTTTAAAAGTAGTTGTTCATCAACAAATAGTAGGTATAACCAATCCATTTTATCAATCATTAATTAAAAAACGAATCATTATGTTACACACAAATCAATCACACAAAAGAAATTCTTGGAAGTACGCTGCCATTCTTCCGGTATTAGTTGGCTTTATGTTATTATTTCAAATTGAAACTATTGCACAGGTGAAGGAAAGTAAAATTGATAAAAGTAAAATTGAAGAAACAAAATCTGAAAGTTCTTCAAGTTTTTCTTCAATTTTGACCAAAAATAGCACAGATGAAGATCTGAGTGAGTTGCAAAAAATTTTTTCAGTAAATAAATACAAACTAAAAATTTCAAATGTAAAGCGAAATAAAAAAGGGGAAATAATTGAAATTAAACTTTCTTTTGACTCTGGAAAAACCTACAATCAAATTTTGGAAAGAAAATCAACTGAACCTATTGACAATATCAAAATTTTCATTAATACAGATAAAGATAATAATAAAACTTGCGGTTTTGAAGAAATTAACGATACTGTTGCAGTTGAAGCAGTTGAAGTAGAAAAGGACACAACTAACTATACTATTGACAACTTGGTCAAAAATGGCAAAAAGGTGAATTTAATTGTAAACGGAAAGCTACAAACAGCCACTATTAAAAGCAAAATTCCACTAGACCAAGAAATTGATAAATTTGAAGAACTGGATGAAAAACAATTAAAATCCAAATACAACATCGATAAAAAAGAAGGTGAAACGTATTATGAAATAACTACGAAAAAGGAAAGTGAAAAGCCGAATTCTGAAGCCGCATATGCAGTATTAGTAGAAGCTGAATTTTCAGAAGATGGAAATTTAAGTCACATGGATAAAATTAAGGGTGACAAATTAGTTGATGCTAAAAAGGCTTTGATTCTTTTCAATGGAAAAGAAATTAATTATGAAGATTTAGATAAAATAGATCCAAAAACAATCAGTTCATTTGGTAATAGTATTGCTTCTCACGCAATGAAAAAATATGGCGAAAAAGGCAAAAATGGAGTAATTTCAATTAATACCAAAGCGTATGATTTAGAAAAATATCCCTTTATGAAAGAATATGAAAATAAAAAGCAAATTGAATTAAAGGCACAAGAAAATTCTTCAAATTCGAAAGAAGTAATCGAAGAAAGAAAAAAGAAGCTAGAAGAAAGAAAAATTAAACTCGAACAAATAAAAGAAGAAAGAAAAAAGAAAATTGAACAAAAAAAAGAATAAAAGAAATAATCATTGAAACTAAATAACAAAAAATCCCGATAAAATCGAATTTCTTATTTTAATTTAGTTAGTTCAGCTCCCTGATTTCTGATAGTTAAATAAATTACCATCTCGGCAAAATTGTAACTTTCTCCAATAGAGGGAGCATTTTAAAAGCCTTTACAGCAATGTAAGGGCTTTTTTGTTTAGAGTTAGCACATATCGTTTAGCACATCTTTCTTGAACTCTTCTATTTGTTTTTTCATTTCCTTTATTTCCTTCAACTTCTGTTCAAGAGATAGTAGTTTTTCGTCAAGAATATTTAATTTTTCGTCTTTAGTATATTTATTGTTATACCAAGCATCAATAATTTGCCCTATTTCTCTTATTGTGAAACCAATTGATTTAGCATCACTTATGAATTCTAATTTCTCAATTGTTTCTTCATCATAATGAAAATAATTATTTGATTTAATAGAATCATCTCGCTTTCCTTCAATCAATCCTGACTTCTCATAGAAGCGAATAGTGTGGGTAGAAATCCCTGTAATTTTAGCTATTTCATTTATTAACATAATGCAAATATAAGTGTTGAAAATTAAATACCAACTATAGACTATACTCTAATGTTGTAGGTTTGAAATTATCCCTGTAAGTTTGTTCAAAATTAATAATACAATTATATGAAAAAGACAATTTTAATTACAGGAACCTCAAGCGGGATTGGAAAATCAACCGTTATTGAATTTGCAAAAAATGGATGGAATGTAATTGCTACACAAAGAAGTCCTGAAAAGGAAACTGACTTTAAAGCGTTTAGCAATGTCAAACTTTATCCTTTAGATGTGACGAATCTTGATAGTATCGCTCAAGTATTTAACAAAGTAAAAGAAGAATTTGGAACTATTGATGTTGTAGTAAATAATGCAGGCTATGGAGTAGATGGCGCTTTTGAAGCAATGTCTGACGAGGTAATTGAAAAACAATTTAACACCAATGTATTTGGATTAATGCGAGTGACACGAGAGGCAATAAAAGCGATGCGTCCTTTCGGTGGTGGAACAATCATTCAAATTTCAAGTATGGGTGGAAAAATAACTTTTCCATTATACAGCATTTATCATTCAACAAAATTTGCTGTTGAGGGTTTTACGGAGTCATTGCATTATGAATTAGCACAATTCAACATTAAATTAAAACTAATTGAGCCTGGTCCAATTGTAACGGATTTTTATGGAAGAAGCCGACAATTTATTAAGCCCGATTACACAGATGAGTATGATGTATTTATTTCAAAATTTAATGCTGCTGCAGAAAAAGCTATGAAAGATGCGGAGGGACCTGAAGTGGTTGCTAAAACAATTTTTAAATCCGCAACCGACAATAGCAATCAAATGAGATATGCTATTGGTAAGCCAGGACCGATGTTATTAAGGCTTAGAAAATTACTTTCGGATAAATTCTATTTCTTACTGGTTAGAAAAAGTTATAATATTTAACTACTTGGTTTCTTATAGTTAAGTAAATTATCAAATCCTCAATTTTGTAACTTTCAACAATTGAAAACTAGCAAAAAGTCTTTACAGAAATGTAAGGACTTTTTTTTAATAGTTTTCAGATTTGAATTTTTTTAGGTTTTTATTTAACTATTTTTTCAAAACTTTATTTAATCTTTTTTTTTTGAACTTTATCGATTTTATAGTGGGTATAACCTAAAAGAGCAATAGTTTTAAAATTAATTTATACTTAACAAGTAATTGTCTACATAATTTTTTCAAGTGATTGTTATTAAATACAATAGCAGATTTAGACATGTTATTTAATATGCAAATTAAGTTATTATGAAAACAATTTTTTACGATTTAAGAAAGACAGCAATACTAATTATGATCATGAGTTTGCTTTTTGTAGCAAATACTTTTGCCCAAAGAACTGCAAGTGTTAGTGGTAACTGGAATAACACAGCAACTTGGGGAGGGAATTCAGTACCCACATCAACCGATGCAGTAATTATAAGGGATGGTGTTACTCTTACGGTAAACGTGACTAATGCCGCCTGTGTCTCCATGCAGATTAATAGTGGAGCTAAAAATACCGCATTTCTAGCTTTTTCATCAAGTGGTAGTCCTAAGTTGACGGTTACAGGAAATGTAACTGTTGGTCAAGCGGGCAATACAAATCGGGAGGGAACGATTACTTTTCAAAGTGGTTCCACGCTTGAATGTGGTAGTTTGTCCTTGGGGTCAGTTAATACCCAAACAAGTAAATTAATCATGACGGCAGGGGGCTATTTAAAAGTGAATGGCGCTCTTACCGCTTTTTCTAGTTCTACTTTTACACCTGGTACAGGTACAGTAGAATTAACTGCCACAAACACCTTACCATCTTCCATATTTACATCTTTCAATAATCTTATTATTTCAGGAGGTACCACTACTACTGGGGTTGCCTTAACGGCGGTAGCCTCCTTGACCGTAAAATCAGCTAGTACATTCTCTGTAGGGCATGCTGTTACCGCCAGTACAGTTTCTCTCGAAGGAAGTTGTGCGGTAACGGGTGGAATTATTTCAGGTACAGGAACACTGACCCTTGGGGGTAACGTAACGGTTACTGACAATGCCGGTGGAACTGCAGGAGCAACTATAAGTTGTCCTGTAGCTTTGGGTGCAACCCGAACTATAACAGTGGCAGATGATGGAACGGATGCAAATGATTTAACGATGAGTGGTGTTGTAAGTGGCACAGGATTTGGCGTTACTAAGAATGGAGCAGGTACTTTATATTTAAGTGGTTTGAATACTTACACTGGCGCAGTCACCATCAGTGCAGGAACACTTTTAGCCAATACTGTTGCTAATGCTAGTTCTAATAGTTCATTGGGAACAGGCGGGGGTACAGCGGCAATTTTAATAGGAGGTTCCGGAACACTTGCTTATAACGGTTCTGGAAATTCTTCAGGCAGGGCTATAACATTAACGGGTACTGGTGCAACAATTGATGCCTCAGGAAGTGGTGCTTTAACTTTATCAGGCGGAATAGCGGGTAATACGTTTAATGTAGTATTGACGGGTACCGGAACTGCCACACAAAGTGGTGTAATTGCCACTACCACCGGAACGCTTACAAAAAACGGCACGGGTACCTGGATATTATCAGGTAGCAACACCTATACTGGAACTTCAACAGTTTCTGCAGGAACTTTGGTGCTAAACAATACAGCAGCACTTGGTGCAACTTCAAATTCTTTTGTTGTCTCTAGTGGTGCAAAGGCCGATATAGTTTCAAATGTTACCGTTGGATCCCTTACACTTAATGATTTGGGGACTTCTTCTGGTACTTGGGGCTTTACTGATTCAGGGGCAACTTTTATTGATGCAACGTCTTTTACAAATTCTACAACTGGTAAAATAACGGTAGGCACAGATACTAGAGCCGCACCTGTAGTTACCCCAACAGTTGGAACTTATAGCTATTCAGGAACAGCACAAGGACCAAATAACGCAACGAATACAGGAACGGGCACAAGTTATACATTTAGTTATGTAGGTACGGGAGGTACAACCTATACAGCGAGTTCAACTCGCCCAACAAATGCCGGAAGTTATACCGTAACAGTAACCGTGGCTGCCAATAGGAACTATAATTCAGCTAGTTCAAGTGCTACGTCTTTCACCATAACTAAAGCCATTCCAACCGCTACCTTAGTAGTAAGCAACTCTCCTGCGACCTATTCGGGTTCTGCCCAAAGTGCCACAGTTTCCATTTCTGCTAATTCAGTATCAGGAACAGTAACTACAATTTCAATAGGAGGCTCAGCCACCCAAACGAATGTAGGAACCTATGCGGTAACGGCTAGCTTTGTACCAACAGATAGTGCCAATTATAATACGCTAACTATTGTATCATCAGGAAACTTTGTTATCAGTCCAGCGGCACTTTTAATAACCGCCAATAATGCTTCAAAATGTGTTGGAGCAACCTATAATTTGGGAACTACTGCTTTCACTTCTTCGGGCATACGTCCTCCAGATACAATTGAAAGCGTATCTTTGACTAGTTCAGGTTCGGGTTCTGGTGCATCTTCGGGTTCCTACTCTATAGTGCCATCATCTGCTACAGGAGCTGCTTTTTCAGCATCAAATTATTCAATTACTTACAGTGATGGTGTTTTAAACGTAAATCCTTCTAACACAGCAGGAGCTGCATCTTCAACGCCTACTTTGTGTGTTAATACGGCATTAACTAACATTAACCATACTGCGACAGGTGCAACAGGCATCGGCGCTGCAACGGGTTTACCAGCAGGAGTCGCAGCAACTTTTGCAAGTAACACCCTAACCATTAATGGAACGCCAACGGCATCTGGGACTTTCAACTATAGCATTCCATTAACAGGAGGTTGTGGAAGTGTAAATGCTATAGGGACAATTACGGTAAGTCCTGCACCAGCGGGAGGAACTGTTGCCGGAAGTGCAACTGTTTGTATCGGAACCAATTCAGCCACTTTAACCTTAAGTGGTTATATAGGAACTATTACACGTTGGGAATCATCTTTGGATAACTTTGCAACTGCAGGAACAAGCATTGCTAATACCACCAATACATTAACGGCTTCTAACTTAACAGCAACAACTTATTACCGAGCAGTGGTCACAAGTGGAGTTTGTGCTTCGGCTAATTCAACCATTGTTACTATTACAGTTAATTCATGCATTAACAAATGGAAAGGAAGTAGTAGTACTGATTGGAATAATGCAGGAAACTGGACACTAAACCTAGTGCCTGCTGTTGATGCTAACCTTGTTTTTGATGATTCGCCAGCAAACGATTGTTATTTGGATCAAAATCGATCAGTAACAAATATTACCAACTCACAAGGAGCTTACGGCATTGTCCTTAACGGAAATAAACTTACACTAAAAGGGAACTTATTATTCTCTGGAGGTGCTACGATTGATGCTTCTGCCTCGAATTCTACGATGCAATTTTCGGGATCAGCTGTTCAATCAATCAGTACAGGAGTATTTAAAAATGCTGCCGTTTATAATCTAGAGGTTAATAATTCAAATAATATTGTACTAAGTGGAAACCTGCGGCTGTTGAATAATTTAACTGCTACAACAGGATTATTAGATGCATTTACTAATTCGCCTACAGTTACCTACGCTGGAAATACACTACAAACAATAGAAGGCAATCAATTTCTAGGAGGAAAAATACATAACCTCACAGTCGATACTGTGATTGGGGTTAATTTGAATACTAATTTTACAATTACCAACACATTGGTCATTAATATAGGGAAGAAGTTATCTGTATCTTCTTTGTATCAGCTAACAGCATTGGGAACTATTAATAATAATGGTGGTGCCTCTGGGCTTATACTTAAATCAAATCCAATAGGAACCGCATCTCTAATCCATAATACGGACAATGTTCCGGCCACAGTAGAACGTTATATAAGCGGTCCTGCCCAAGGCTGGCATTTTCTCTCTGCTTCAGTGTCTAATCAAAGTATTAGTGGTTCTTGGCTGCCTATGGGTAGTTACGGAACGGGAAACACTGCTACAGGAACAGGCTTTGATTTGTATGTATGGGATGAGCCGTCTTTTAGTTTTAAATACAAATTAGATACTACTCCAATAGGCTGGAATTCGGTACATTCTGGAACTAATTTTTCTGTTGGGCGTGGGTATCTGTATTCCGTCCAAGAAACAAATCCAACTAAAGAATTTATAGGGAATTTGAATAATGGCCCTGTAAGTTATCCAATTACCTTTACTGAGACCTTGGATCCTATACTATTTGATCTTAAAGGGTTTAATCTTGTAGGCAATCCTTATCCTTCTTCGGTAGATTGGCAGGCCGCTTCGGGCTGGGATCGAACCAAATTAGAAGTTAGTAGCGGTGGTAGCGATATGTGGGTTTGGAATCCTACGGCAAATAACTATGGGGTTTTTAATTCTGCATCAGGAGTTGGAACTAATTCTATCAGCAGGTATTTAGCCCCTATGCAAGGTTATTTTGTAAAGGCTACCAATAACGGCAATCTGGTATTTGATAATAGCGTTCGTGCTCATACTGGAGCTGGAAATTGGTTTAAAAATACTAGAATCAAAAATCCAGTAATCCGAATTGCTGTCGAATCAGTAGCTGGAAACGGAGCTGATGAAGCGCTACTTCAGTTTGGATACTCTGAAAGTAATCAAGGTACTTCAAAACTATTTAGTCACGTGTCCAGCGCTCCCAGTCTTTATTTTAGTTTAGATGACAAGAAATATTCTGTACGTTATCTGACCAATACAACTGAAAATAATTCAGTACCTATCGAATTTAAAGCAGG
Source organism: Flavobacterium sp. (assembly GCA_044373885.1). Classification (GTDB taxonomy): domain Bacteria; phylum Bacteroidota; class Bacteroidia; order Flavobacteriales; family Flavobacteriaceae; genus Flavobacterium. The sequence continues at coordinate 9,082 of JBIPNF010000013.1, forward strand.
AAAGGAAGGGGTTTATAAGTTGGTATTTAATTTTGATTCAAAAGAATTTGATTTCATACAATTAGAAGATCGCTTGTTGAAAACGTATACTTCTGTAAAACCAGTAAGCTCGTACCTATTCAAATCATCAAAGGAAGATAGTGTTAGTCGTTTTGTCCTTCATTTTACAGCAGCTGAAATCCCAACAGAAATTGAATTAAATGGATTGGTATACATGGACGGAAACCAGATGGCTGTCGACTTAAAAGGAATTAATGGTCAGACTGAAATTAAGCTGTTTGATATTTCGGGTAAATTAATCTTACAAAAATACTTGGAAGGCAACGTACTGACCAAGTTAGATTTAAACTTAGCGACCCAAATTCTATTGGTCCGTCTTACTAATGTAAAAGGAGCATCGAGTACTAAAGTTTTGTTTAGCCCTTTAAAACAGTAAATTTTAGTTAGAGTCCTAAAATTTATTGATTAAAAAAAATAGCTATCCCTTTGGGTAGCTTTTTTTTTGACTAATAAATAAGGTACAACTTTTATAGACAGGTAGCTTGTATACTCTTTTCTTTGTTTAACCACTTTATTAAGTAAATTTAGTTGTATGAATCCTTTTGGTTTATAATTGTACGTAAAAGTACTCCTATTTTCAATTTACTTATAATTAGTAACACCATTTTTCCTTTTTTAGTTCTGTAGGAATTTTTTGATTAAGCTTTTTTATCAAGCTTTTTTATTAAAAACTTTATTTTATCGTGTGTGTTTTGTTTTTTGTCGATTTTATTTTTTTGCAACTATCTGTTAAATATATCTTAGCTGTAATAAATAACGGACAAATGAATGTCCATAAAAAAAAAATTATGAAAAAAAACGTATTATCGCTAGCAGCAATCCTTTCGATAGGATTCTTTACAAGCAACCTTGAAGCACAAACTTCATCAACCGTCGCGGCAACTACCGCTGGCGCAAAATTAATTCAACCGATGACATTATCGGAAACGTCTCCTTTACATTTTGGAACGATAAACGTTCTTACTGGAACTGGCGGAACTGTTCTACTTCCATCTAGTAGTTTAGCACGTGTTTTTAGTACTGGTGTAGCGTCAGGAGTAGTCGCTCCATTACCAACTAATGCAGCTTACGATGTAACGGGTACAAAAAATGTAACTTATGCACTTACATTGCCAAGTACTATAACCGTCGCAGAAACATTAACACCTGCACAAACCATGACGATTAGCCTTTTAAAAGCTAGGTTTAGTGGTGCGGTTGCAGATGCTGTTACAAGTACATTAAGCGCTACAGGGACTGATAGCTTTACGCTTGGTGGAACTTTAACGGTTGCAAGTGCTCAAATGCCTGGAATTTATGCAGGTACGTTTGCAGTTAGCGTTGATTACAACTAAAACTTCATTTCATATAAAAAATGGGGAGAAGGCAGTTCATTGTCTTTTCCCTTTTTTTTAGAGTTAGAAAGTTATAATTATTATGAATTTATAAGGAAGGAATACTATGGAAAAAAAGCTACTAGTTATTTTTATTATTGCTTTTAGTTGCAAAACTTACGCCCAAGGCGATTTACTAATTACACCCGGTCGGGTACTTTTTGAAGGCAGTAAGCAAAAAGAAGTGCTTAACCTAGTAAATATGGGAAATGAAACAACAACTTATTCAGTTTCATTTGTTCAAAGATCTATGAAAGAAGACGGTAGTTTTATTGAAATAACCCAGCCAGAATTAGGGCAGAATTTTGCAGATTCCTATGTGCGTGTATTCCCTAGGCAGGTTACTCTTGCTGCTCACGAAGCGCAAACCATCGTCCTTCAATACCGGCGAAAGGCAGACATGCGTCCCGGAGAATACCGCTCCCATTTGTACTTCAGATCTGAAAAAAACTATATACCACTTGGTGACACAAAGACTGCGAAGGATTCTAAAAGTTTAAGTGTTCAGCTAATTCCAATTTTCGGGATGAGTATTCCGGTCATCATTCGTACGGGTGAAACTAGGGTAACTGCCTCACTGAGTGACTTACAACTGGATTCAAAAGATCAAACGAAACGAAATCTTAGTTTTAATATCAATAGAACAGGTAATATTTCATTGTATGGAGATATTAGGGTACAGTTTATTCCAGAAAAAGGCAAACCATTTGATGTTGCTACTGTAAATGGAGTAGGTGTTTATACCAACATAAACAGTCGAAAGATGACTGTGAGATTAGATACCAATACAGGGGAACTATTGCAAAAAGGAAAATTGCAAGTGACTTATCACAGTAATGGCGAAGCTACGGCCGTCGTATATGCAGCAACTGATTTGCTAATTGAAAAGTAATAGTAAACATTATCCCTTGAAAAGGGATTAAAAAAGGATCTGATTTTGATAAAAGTAAACTCAAAAATACCGTACAATACAGTATGTGTAATAATAACATCACTAGTACTTTGTGTAAGTTATTCCTATGGACAACCTTCTTTGCCACCTCGGTCTATAGAAGTTAATGCTACCCAATCACTTCAGTTTGGAACATTTGCACTTACTGGAGGAGCGGGCGGAAGTGTCTTAGTGAGTTATGATGGTGGCAGAACTGCTAGCGGAAGTGTCGCGTTGTTAGCTGTTGCTCCTTATGCGCAACCAGCAATTTTTGAAGTAAAGCTCCTTCAAGGAAGGAACATTAACATCGATTTTTCAGCTAGTACAAGTTTAACCGGCAGCGCTGGAGGAACTCTTACATTGAATATTGGACCTACTGACAAAGGAATTAGTGCTGCGAACTTCCCAACTAATAACAGTCGTGATTTCACAACTTTATTGCGAGTAGGTGGTACACTTGAGATACCTAGTGGAGCAATTCCGGGATTCTATACCGGGACCTTTTTTATTACCTTTAATCAGGAATAAGGCATGCTAAAAAACAATCGTACTCGACACAACATCACATTTTTTAATAAAAGGAGGACCTCTCCAATCTTCTTTGTAGTTGGGATTTTATTGCTTCTTATGCTTTTAAGTTCTTTTAGCATTGAGGATAAAAAAAGAGCTGACAACTTTAAAAATGAAACCATAGCTGATCCTGTAGCTTTTTATTTATTTCCTGTAAGTGTATTTGTTGAAGGAGCTGGCAGTTTTGATGCAGATGTTTTATATATGGACAATAACTTATTGTACATTAACGTTGAAGATTTATTCAACTCACTAAAAATTCCTTCCGAAGAGGGATTGAAAGGATTAAGTCTTGAGGGATTTATTGGGAACGGAAAGCAGTCGTATTCTATTGACTTTGGAAAAGGGCTTATAAGAGTGGGCGATAAAGTGATCAAAAGCCAAAACAAATTACTAAAGGAATCAGGGAGTTTATATATGGAGTCTTCTCTTTTTACAGAGGCATTTGGCATCACACTTGATTTCAACTACAGATCCCTAACTATAAAATTAAAAGCAGATTTTGAGTTGCCCTTAGTCAAACAAATGCGACTAGAAAAAGTTAGATTTAATATTGCAAAAATAAAAGGCGGGCTAGTCGCTGATACACTTATAAGAAGGAACTATCATTTATTCAAGTTTGGCACCCTAGATTGGGCGACTTCTTCCTTTCAAAACTTGAAGGGGAAAACCAATAATGTAGTAGGTTTAAGCTTGGGAACGGAATTACTGCATGGCGAAGCTAACGTTTCCTTAAACTATAACGATCAATTCAAATTTGATAATCGACAGGTTCAGTATCTATGGAGGTGGATAGACAATGATAAGACTTTCATTAAGCAAGCCCAAATTGGGAAAATAAGTGTTCCAACTATTTCATTTATAAATGCTCCAATAGTAGGTGCTAGTATTCGCAATACACCTACCACTTTACGAAAAACAAAAGGGAGTTATATTATCAATGAAATTACGGAACCTAATTGGATTGTGGAGTTGTACATCAATGATATATTGATTGACTTTGTAACAGCTGATGCTTCTGGAGCCTTTCTATTTAAGGTTCCTATTGTCTATGGTTTTACCACCATAAAACTAAGATATTACGGTCCTACTGGAGAAGAACGGACCGAAGAACGGGAAATGAATGTTCCTTACACGGTTATGCCTGTCAATGAGTTTGAATACGCCTTATCTGCAGCTATAGTGGAGGATAGAACTGGTAGCCATTTTGCAAAAGGGGAGTTTAATTATGGTGTCAATCGTTTTTTCACTATTGGTGGAGGACTAGAGTACCTCTCTTCTTTGCCTGGTGAGGATATAATTCCTTTTGCAAGGGCGACTGTTCAGCCTTTTAGTAGGTTAACTATAAATGGGGAATATGCCCATGGGGTGAGAACTACGGGCTTGCTAAATTATTACATAACAAAAAATGTTTTATTAGAGCTTGATTATGCTAAATTTGTTGACGGACAAAAAGCAACTATATTTAATGCATCGGAAGAACGGAAAGCAAGGTTATCTCTTCCGTTTAAGTATAAAAAAGTAAATGGTTATTTTAGATTGGATTATTCTCAACTGGTTTATAATACATTTAATTATAATTATTCTAATTTGACATTTTCGACCTACTATAAGCGATTTAATGCTAATGTATTGACACAGCTGAATTGGGTTGATCAAAAATCCCCATACATCACAAGCGATTTAGCATTCTCATATACCTTTAAGAATAATTATGCTTTACGATCAATAACACGTTATAATGCTACTGATGCTGTTTTACTATCCTACAGGGCAGAGCTGGAGAAAAGAATCGCAAAAGGTTTTATTTCGGCTTCTTTTCAACGGAACATTCAGTCAAATGATTTTTATTTAAATGTAGGCTGTAAATACGATTTTTCATTTGCAAGAGCTGCGGTTTCAACCTCACAAAGCAAACTTGATAGCGGTAATTCAATAAGTGCGCAAGGAAGTTTGGCTTTTGGGGGTGGCAATGGCTATATTCATTCTAATGTTAATTCTTCCATTAGTAGGGGCGGTATTCTGCTGTATCCATTCCTAGATTTAAATCAAAATGGTGTTTTAGATAATGGGGAACATTTAGTAAAAATAACTGCTGCCAGAATAAATGGGGGAAGGACAGTTTTTAGTAAGAATGATTCCATTGTGCGGATTCCAAATCTGAATTCGTTTACTAATTATAGTATTACATTCGATGATGCTGATTTAGATAACATTGCCTGGCGATTTAAACTCAAAACATATCAAGTTTTAGTAGATCCCAACCAGTTCAAACGGATTGACGTGCCCATTCTCTCGATGGGAGAAATTAGTGGTATGACTTATATAGAAAAAGAAAATTCCTTGAAAGGGATTGGTCGAATTTCGATAAAAATATATAAAAAAGACAGTGATAAACTAGTGACAGAAATACTTTCAGAATCAGATGGCTATCTCTATAACCTTGGACTTAAACCAGGAGAATACAGGGCATGTATAGATCCAAAACAGTTGAAGAATCTTAATTTTGTTGCGGAACCAGCCTGTAGGTATTTTACGATTAAGACATTAGAAGAAGGTGATATAGTTGACGGCATCGATTTTATAGTAAGGGAAAATAAAAAGGAGTTCTAAATATAAATTAATTCATCTGCGGTTGCGTTCCAGTTGAATGCTTTTTCCTTACCACCAAATTCTACTTTGTATTTTTTCTTGTTCATTACCTAGGTAAAAAACTATCGCCTATTTGTTAATCCCCTTAACATTCCAACCAACAGCATTAATGATTGCTAATTTTATCTCCAACGGATTGGAATCATTATCAATATACTCCATAATTTCATTGGTTATTTTACCTTTAGAGTTCAAGGCATCTTGCACCATTGGAACTTCCATATAGGCTTCATAGAAATATGTAGAAGTTAACGGGCTATCTCCAAAAGTATATTGCGATATTAGAATAATAAGGATATGTAATTTTTTCATGAAGTTTGACAAATCGTTTGAATCTTTTTTTTGAAAATATAAAAATAAATTTTTTTAGATATTATGAAGGAAGTAATAATTGCAAAAGAAAATTCAATAATTGGTTGAAATAACAAGTGGTATAAATTACTTTTATAACAAAAGTTATTTATTTTTTTACTTGTTTATTAAAAGTAATACTTTACTTTTGAATTTAATTTAAAAACCCTCTATCATGAAATTAATTTATTCTGCACTGTTTGTGTCTCTTTTATTTGCGTCTTGTAAATCAAAAGATGATTCGGCTTCCAATGAAGCATTCGAAAAAAATTCTAAAACTATTTTAGCCTACATTCAAGGTATTCAGAGTGAAAAAGTAGATTATTCTTCTTTCTCAAAAGATTTCAAGTCATTGAATACTTGGTACGGCGCCAAAGACACCATTTCATTAGACGAGTTTAAAATTGGAGACAGTAAAGCTTTGAAATTTTTTAATTTTAAATTGTTAGATTCCGTTCCTGTTTTTTTACCTGGAGTTAATCCAATTACAAAAGAAGCAGATGGTTCTGTTCGTATTTATTCTACGTGGGAAATTAGTATAGAAAAAACCGATTCTACTGAAGCCAAATCAGGCAGATTAAAAATGTATGAAGCCTATGATTTTGATGCTGATGGGAAAATTCTCTACCAACAAGGGTATGGAGATTTTACAGGTATAATGAATTACTTAACTAGCAAATAATTTAAAAATATCAAAATGAAATTAACAATCAAAAACATTTCAGCATTTTTCTTATTGACATTTTCAACTGTTACAATTGGTCAAAACGTAGCGACTGCAGGAAAAATATTTCAAGAAGGTAAAGACAAAGGTAAAACGTATATTCTTGGTAGCGACAAAGCAATGAATGTGGTTTTAGAAAGCATGAAAGCCTATAATTCCAACGATGCTAAGAAAGATTTGTCTTTTTACTCGGATAAAATGATTAAAGAAACAGGAGATTTCAGTAGCAATTGGCACAAGTCAATGAAATCATTAAACCAACAACCTTTTGCAATGGTTCCGCTAAGAATTAAAGGGTCTAATGAAGATATTGTTTTTTCAATTTCCCAAGAAGAACGGGAATGGAAAAATGGTTCTAAACAAAAATTGTATTTATTTGAAATGTATAGCATTAATAAAGCTGGGAAAATTAGCGACTTTAAACAATTTCAAAATGTACCCTCTACAAACGAATTTGGATTGGCTGAAGGAGGAAAAATTTACCTAAAAGACAGTACTGCAACTTTTACATTTTCAAATAGAGGCGAAGTTGAAACAATCGAGAAAATGGCCGACGCCTTTAATAAAATGGATGGTGTTGCCTATTCAAAATTTTTCACAGATTCATTGAAATACCATCATTCTAATGGCAAATTAGAAAAAATGTCTAATAAAAAGTGGGAAACATTTTTCGATGATAAAAGATCTGTAAATTGGAAAGTAAATGGAATCTTACCTTTTAAAATTTCTGATACAGATCCTGTTTCTGGAATAATTGTAAGCGCTTCTGTAAAATGGGTTATGAAAGATGGAACCGCTGGAGAAAGAGACCAAATGCTACAATATTCGTATGATTTACAAGGGAAAATAAAAAGCGTTAACAGCTTTGGGAAAGATGTGAAACCTGCTTCTGCGGAAGATAAAATGGCAGCCATAAAAGCAGAAATTATAGCATTAGAAAAAAGCTGGGATACCTACTTCAATTCAGGCGATATAAACAGCTTGCTAAACCTTTATGCGGATGATGCTGTACGACTTCCTAACAACCAAACAATAATTACAGGTAAAGATGCCATTAAAAAAGGAATTGAAATCGAACAATCTAAATTAAAAAAAGGATATACCAATACTAGTGAAACTACTGACGTTTTTGGCGATGAAAATACCGTTACCGAGATTGGAAAAGCAATTAGAAAAGACGCTTCAGGAAAAGTAATAAGTACGGGTAAATACATTACCGTTTGGAAGAAAGTGAATGGGAAATTCGTAACCGTTAGAGAAATGTGGAACGATGATGCCAAATAATAAAGGGATCTAAAATTAATTCAAATGAAAAGAGCAACATTAACGTTGCTCTTTTTTTATTCTTTTCTTTTTTTACAATTGATTCTGCAATGCTATTTTTTGATTTTCAATGGTAGTACTTTGAATCTGATTTGCAAATCCCAAATATTTTTCACGTCGGCTACTAATGAACAACTCCCGATCTTTAAATATTTCTGATTTAATAGAAAGTTGAGATTCGTTTAATACTTCTTCGCTCAAAGTATCAATTGAAATCATATAAAGTTCAACTAAAAGAGGAAGAACGCAGATTCCTTTTCGAGTAGCTATAAACATAGCGCTTTTTTTAGTTCCTTTAGGATTTAGTTTAGTTACATATCCAAATTCAATTAAATGAACTAATCGAGTGGTAAGGATATTCGTTGCTATTTTTTCTTTAGAATTTGAAAACTCCTTAAACGTTGCCTTTCTATGCAATAACATATCCCTCAAAATCAATAATGACCATTTGTCTCCAAATAGATCTACAGACATCGCTATAGCGCAAGTCGATCTGTAATTATTATTTTTCATGATTTATTTATTATTTATATTCTAAATTGTCTATAATATTGATTAGAATATTGATTAAGCGTATTTTAATAGTGCAAATTTAGAACTTTAGATTTAATAATTAGTAATTTTAACTATTTGTAAAATTATTATTTGCATTTAAAAAGTAATTGTCTATGTTTGTATTAGTATAATTTCTAAATAATTTTAAATCCCTTATTCAATTACATGATGAAAAAAATCATTTTGACCGTACTTATTGCAACAAGTTTATTTGCATGCAAAAATTCTTCAAAAACCAAAACCGATTTTGATTTAGCTACTGCTAAAAAAGAAATTGAAGCCACTAACAATGAATTAACTGCTGCTTTAGCAAAAGGAGATTCCGTTGCTGTTGGAAATTATTATACTGAAGATGCTAAATTTATGGACAACGGCGCACCCGCATTTGTAGGCCGTGCTAAAATTCAATCTCTTTGGGCAGGATTCATAAAAGGGGGAGCAACCAAATTAAAATTAACCACTTTAGAAGTTTGGGGTAATGAAAATGTAATTACAGAAGAAGGCACCTATGATTTCAAATCAAATGAAGATGAACCTATTGCTATAGGAAAATATATAGCAGTTTGGAAAAAAGAAGATGGAAAATGGAAATTGCATAGAGACATTCCAAATACAGATATACCTGTTTCAAAATAATACTATTAATTCACTAATTATTTAATTCAATCAACCCTTAAATTAAAACAAAATGAAAAAAACAATTGCCCTTATCGCCTTAACTGGCTTACTATTTGTTTCTTGTAAAAAAGAAGAAAAAACAGTTGAAACTGCTGTAAAAAATCCAAATCTAATTGGAATTAACATCAGTAAATCTGACAATATTGAAATAGTAAAAAAACTGAATGTAATGGCCACTACGTATGATTTTGTAAACTTTAAATCAAATTTTACAGCTGATGCTATTCTTCATGACAACATGAATGATGTAACTATTGACGAAAACATAAAAATGTTGGAAGCCTTGAAATCAAAAGGGATAACTATAACGTTGGATGAAAAACCTCTTATTTGGGAATCAATTAGAGATAAACCTAACGAAAAAACAGGAATTTCAAATTACGTGAATAGCTATTATGAACTTACTTTTGCAAGAAATGGGAAAAGTGCAAAAATAAATTTTAATATGGTTTTTGCATTGAAAGACGGAAAAGTTCAAGAAGAGTGGGACACGTATGATTCAGCTCCTTTATTAGAGCTATTGAAATAATAATTTACTAGGTAAAAGCTATATTATGAAAAATTCAATTGCCCTTATTGCCTTTGCAAGTATCCTTTTTGTAGGATGTAAAAACGAAAGTGCTGAAAGAGAAAAAATCGCTCAGGACAACATTAAATCCTATACTAAAACATGGGATGTTGCCATCAACGAAGGAAAAATAGATGTTTTGGATACTGCTTATGCAGCCGATATCGTTTTGCATACTACTCCAGAAATTAATGGAGTTGCTAAAGCAAAAGCCTATTATGCTAATTTTGTAACTGGATTTTCAAACAGACAATTTATCGTAAAAGACATGTTTGCACAAGGAGACAAACTAACTAAACATTGGCAGTTCAAAGGAACACATTCTGGAAATTTCATGGGTATTCCTGCAACTGGGAAAACAGTGGATATAGAAGGATGTACCATTGCAAGAATGGTTAACGGAAAAATTGTTGAAGAAAGAGATTTCATGGACAATATGTCGTTCCTAAAACAATTGGGATTGATTCCTTAATTCTAAATCCATTTAAAAAAGGGTTTTAGTTTCGTACTAAAACCCTTTTTTATGCTATTTATTGAAACTAATTTGTTTCTCAAAAACGGTGTTTAAAATCCCTGTAAATCAAATGCTGCTTTAAACAAAAAACCGTATTTTTGTAAAATAATATAACAATTCTTAACTAAATAGTTACAATGATAACAATTGCAAATCAATTCGGAATGAAAGAAGCATTGGCACAATTAGGTGTAAAGGCTATAAACGAAGGAACTTCAACAGGTTTAAATAATTTTTCAAATGGAGCAACTTTAGAAAGCTATTCTCCCGTTGATGGACAATTAATTGGTGCTGTAAAATGTACTTCTGCTGAAGATTATGAAAAAGTAATGCAATCGGCAACAGCTGCATTTCAAACTTTTAAATTAATGCCAGCACCACTTCGAGGAGAAATTGTGCGACAGTTTGGAGATAAATTAAGAAAAAACAAAGAAGCTCTTGGAAAATTGGTTTCCTACGAAATGGGAAAATCACTACAAGAAGGATATGGTGAAGTTCAGGAAATGATTGACATTTGCGATTTTGCTGTTGGACTTTCTCGTCAATTGCACGGATTAACAATGCATTCTGAACGCCCCGGACACCGAATGTACGAACAATACCATCCAATGGGAATCGTTGGAATCATTTCTGCGTTTAATTTCCCAGTTGCAGTTTGGGCTTGGAATACCGCTTTGGCTTGGATTTGTGGAGATGTTTGCGTTTGGAAACCTTCCGAAAAAACACCGCTTTGCGGAATCGCTTGTCAGAATATTATTGCAGAAGTTATCAAAGAAAACAACCTTCCAGAAGGAATTTCTTGTCTGATAAACGGAGATTACAAAGTGGGAGAAATGATGACTAATGATCGACGTGTTCCTTTAATTTCAGCAACAGGATCAACAAGAATGGGTAAAATTGTAGCACAAGCTGTTGCAGGTCGCCTTGGAAAATCATTATTAGAATTAGGAGGAAACAATGCAATTATTGTTACCCCGGATGCCGATATTAAAATGACCGTAATTGGTGCTGTTTTTGGCGCTGTTGGAACCGCAGGACAACGCTGTACTTCTACCCGAAGACTGATTATTCACGAAAGTATTTATGACAAAGTAACAGAAGCTATCGTTTCTGCTTACAAGCAATTGAGAATAGGAAATCCATTGGATCAAAACAATCACGTTGGGCCACTAATTGATACTTTAGCAGTTGAAATGTACAAAAATGCTTTGGAAAAAGTGGTTGCCGAAGGAGGTAAAATCCTTGTTGAAGGTGGCGTGCTTTCTGGCGAAGGTTATGAAAGTGGCTGCTACGTAAAACCAGCAATTGCCGAAGCCAAAAATTCATTTGAAATTGTACAACACGAAACTTTTGCACCCGTTTTATATTTATTGAAATATTCTGGCGATGTTCATGATGCTATTGCAATTCAAAATGGCGTTGCGCAGGGATTATCATCAGCAATTATGACGAACAATCTGCGTGAAGCAGAATTATTTCTTTCTGTAGCTGGTTCCGATTGTGGAATTGCAAACGTAAATATTGGTACCTCAGGAGCAGAAATCGGCGGTGCTTTTGGTGGTGAAAAAGAAACGGGTGGCGGAAGAGAATCAGGTTCTGATGCTTGGAAAGTCTATATGAGAAGACAAACAAATACCATCAATTATACTACAAGTTTGCCCTTAGCACAAGGAATAAAATTTGATTTATAAAAAAAATAACCTCACAAAAAAGTCCGATTTGAATTTCAAATCGGACTTTTTTGTTTAATAGAAACCACTATAAATTGAAACTCATTCCAATATTAAAAACAAATTGATTGTTTAGTTTTTCATAACCTACAGGATTCGATTTGTATTTAGCTATTGGTATCCCAGCTTCACTGAAAACCCCAAAACCGTTGGTAAAAAAATAACGAAATCCAAGATGTCCGCCAAAATTTCGTAATCCTAAATCCAATCCAGGATAAATGTCCATTTTTGGACTGAGTTTAAAAACGTTTCCTAAATTGGCATTAAACCTTGCTTTTAAATCTGCTCTGTCTAAAAATTTAACCTTTTCACCCACAATATTATCTGTAGATAATAAATAATTACCAGAAATTCCAAGAGACATGTTTTCTCCAACTCCAAAATCTGTGGAAACAAATATCCCCGTACCTCCATTTTGAATATTCGCACCAATCTGCATTTTAGCATCCCCTTTCCCTTTATATCCTTGCGCATTCATTAAAGTCGCCGAGAATACAAATAGTAAAACAATTATTTTTTTCATCTTTTTATTTTAAAATAGTTGTATCAAATATAGTTACTTCTCTTTAATTCCTTCCTTTTTCATCAGGATATAAATCTGGCAGAAAATCGCTTTGCCAATATTGTTTTGTATCCACATCCAAAATTGTCAAAGGACCTAGAAAAGCAGCGCCCGTATCGACATTCCAAACGTTCGCCATTAGAACAGGTGTCGTTTCATTAATTTTTGTAACGGGCGTATGGCCAATATAAATTTCATTATATAAAGTGAGCCGTTTTGGATACAAAACATTGTCTTTTTTCATGGATTTATCCATTGCTAATGCCGTTTCCCAAAGTGTTCGTTCCCAGTAAAACATTTTATGAAAATGCTCGTGTGTAACTCCGTTCATACTTGTAAAACCAGCATGAACATACAATCTATTATTAGAATCTATATGATAATTGACTAAATTCAATAAAAAATCAATGTGCTTTTGTTTGGTAGTTTCGTCCACATTGGCATAAGCCAAAACGGTTGCTTCTCCCCCATGTTCGTACCACAAAGGATTATCGTGATGGTTTTGCAACCAGTGCATCGCCAATTCATCATGGTTTCCCCGAATGAAAATGCAAGTCTGGTTTTTGCCCAAGTCGATTAAATAATCCAATACTTGTGGCGATTCGCTCCAGCCATCAACATAATCTCCAAGAAAAATTAAAGTGTCTTTAGTGGTGACACTCGCTTTTTCAAGAATTTGTTGCAGGGCGCGCAATCCACCGTGGATGTCTCCGATGACCAGTGTTCTCATATTTAAGTATCTATTAATTCCTCTTCACAATCCCTACCATGGCTTGCGCCGTGGGCATTACCACCAAATCAGCAATGTTCACATGATACGGTCTTGAAACTACAAAATGAATAATATCGGCTAAATCTTCTGCTTGCAAAGGCGAAAATCCTATATAAACTTTTGCCGCTTTCTCAGTATCTCCTTTGAAACGAACGGTGCTAAATTCGGTGTCAACCATACCCGGATGAATAGCGCCTACGCGAATACCATACGGATTCAAATCGATTCGCATGGCTTGATTTAGCGAGTCCACCGCATGTTTTGTAGCACAATATACGTTCCCATTTGGATACACTTCCTTTGCAGCTGTAGAACCAATATTGATAATATGCCCCGATTCTCGTGCTACCATTTGTGGAATTATTGCTCTGGAAACATACAAAAGTCCTTTCAAATTGATGTCAATCATTGCATCCCAATCGTCTAAATCGCCCGTTTGAATTGGGTCTAATCCGTGTGCATTTCCTGCGTTATTGATTAATACATCTATGATAGAAAACGATTCTGGAAGCGAGGCAATGCTGTCAAAAACGGCTTTTTTGTCCCGAACATCAAACAATAATGTATGCACTTCTGTAAATTCTAATAG
>JBIPNF010000126.1:0-7216 GCA_044373885.1 Flavobacterium sp.
TCGTAGGTGGAATGATACCAGTAGTATTTTCTGCATTGGCAATGAATTCTGTTGGAAAAGCTGCCATGGATATGGTATATGAAGTACGTCGTCAGTTTAGAGAAATTCCAGGAATTATGGAAGGTACGGGGAAACCTGAATATGCTAAATGTGTTGATATTTCAACAAAAGCCGCTTTACGCGAAATGATGTTACCAGGAATTTTAACAATTGGTTTTCCAATTGCAATTGTGCTTTTAGGTAAATTAGTTTATGCAGATAACAACCAATTAATCGCTGAAATGTTAGGGGGTTATATGGCTGGAGTTACCGTTTCTGGTGTGCTTTGGGCTGTTTTCCAAAACAATGCAGGTGGTGCTTGGGATAATGCTAAAAAATCTTTCGAAGCTGGAGTATTAATTAATGGTGAAATGACATACAAAGGTTCTGATGCGCATAAAGCGGCTGTAACTGGAGATACTGTTGGAGATCCTTTCAAAGATACTTCAGGACCTTCAATGAACATTTTAATTAAATTGACTTGTTTGATTGGATTGGTAATTGCTCCAATTTTAGGAAACGGAAGTCATGAGGCTCCAAAAGGGATGATAGTAAAAATGGAATGTGCAGAAGGAAATATGATGGGCAAATGTGACATGAGCAAATGTGCTGAAATGACTAAAGAAGAATGTGCTTCTATGTGCGACAGTCTTAAATGTACTCCAGAGCAAAAAGAAATGTGTTTGGCTCATTACGATGCCGATGGAAAATTCATAGCTTCTGATGAAAAAATGGAATGTTGTGCTGATAAAGACGCTGCAAAAATGGTAAAAGTTGAAGTAACGAATGTAAATGGAAAAGCAAAAGCAACCGTTATAACTTCCGAAAAAGGAAATACGAATGTTCAAGTTTTCGAAGGTTCATTAGAAGAAGTTAAAGCAAAAGTAGAAGCTTTGAAATAGATTTTAAATATCCTTTGTCAAAGTTTTAAACTTTGACAAAGGTTGATATAAAAAATGTCCCGATATATCGGGACATTTTTGTGTTAAATATAAATTGTATTGAACTAATTAGTAAGTGTAATAAAGTGTCGTATTTTAGAATATGTAATTCAAAGTAATTGGCTTATTTTATATAGTTTTTTAACTATTTCGAGACTTTTGACTTTACGACGTTAAAACTTTCGACTTACTTATTATTGTTCCAAAGCATACTCTTTAATTAATGTTGAAGCTGGAATATGAAGGTTTTCTGTTAGTATTCGAATTTGCTTAATTGATAGAGTTCTTTTGCGTTTAAAAATTTCTGTTACTCTTGAACGACTATTCAAAATAACACCTAAATCCGCATCAGTAAGTCCTTTTTGTTCCATCATAAATTTAATTGCTTCAATTGGATCGGGTTCAGGAATAGGGTAGTGAATTTGTTCATATTTTTCTATAAGTGTAACTAAAATATCCAATTCATCTCCTTCAATAGTATTGGGTTTAGCATCAAAAAGAGCACTTACTCTTTCTAAAGCTAAATCATAATCTTTTTCTGTTTTTATTGGGTGAATTTCCATTTTTTTATAATTTTTTAATGTTTTTTAAACCGTCATATTCGATGTGTGTTCCTACAAATAAGATATAGACAATTTGAGTTGTATAATTAATTTTTACTATGAGGCGATAATGATTCCCACAAATATTAAAAACAACTTTGTTATTTCCAATAAAATCGGCTGAACCAAAAACAGTTTTTATGGCATTAGAATTCTCAAATTGGTTTTTATCAAAAACCTGATACCATACCAACAATTGCTGTTTTGAATTGGGATAATTTTCCCAGAAATTTTGCAAGGTTCTTTTGGCAATTATTCTCATAGGTGATTTTGAACTACAAATATAATGTAAAATTCCCTATTTGGGAAATTTTCAGATTATTTTAATATAAATATATAGATGAACGGTTTTTTTGTTGATAACTTCTCTGAATTTCTACTTCAAAAAAACTTAAATTTGAGGTTCAATTAATTTCCAACTACAAATGCTATTTTCTGGTTTTTAGACTTCAAAAGTTTGAAAACTTGATTATTTATTTGAATTTTTATAAATATGTACTTAATATTTGATACTGAAACCACTGGATTGCCAAAACGTTGGGATGCGCCTATTACCGATACGGGCAACTGGCCTCGATGCGTTCAAATTGCGTGGCAATTGCACGATAAAATGGGAAAAATTATCGAACATCAGGATTATTTGGTGCAGCCTGACGGATATAATATTCCTTATGATGCGGAAAGAATTCACGGAATAGCTACCGAATTGGCTCAAGCCGATGGGATTTCACTTTTAGAAGTATTAGAAAAATTCAATATCGCTTTAAGCAAATCAAAATTCATTGTAGGTCAGAATTTGAAATTCGATGTCAATATTATGGGTTGCGAATTTCACCGTTTAGGAATTGAAAGTCCAATGAGTTCAATGCCAGTTTTAGATACTTGTACGGAAGTTACTGCTTCTTTATTGCAATTGCCTGGTGGGCGAGGGGGAAAATTTAAATTACCAACGCTTACAGAATTACATAGTTATTTATTCAATAAACCATTTGCTGAAGCCCACAACGCCACTGCCGATGTGGAAGCAACCACGCGATGTTTTTTTGAATTGATTCGTACAGAAATCTTTACGTATAAAGAGCTTCAAGTCGAACAAGATTATTTTCAAGAATTCCAAAATTATAATTCGGCACCAATTCAGCTTATCGGATTGCAACACATCAATCTTAAAGAAGCTTCTGAGAAAATCAAGCAACAATTTGGTGAGCAAAATGTTGCGCCAGTTTCAAAGGTGACGCTTTCGGAGAACAAACAAGTTCTAATTGATACTGATTTTGTCCATTTGCATAACCACACGCAGTTTTCTGTTTTGCAATCTACAATTAGCGTTGCGGCGTTAGTGAAAGCTGCATCTCAAAACAAAATGCCAGCAGTTGCCATCACTGATCACGCCAATTTAATGGGGGCTTTTCATTTTGTACGTGATATTTTATACCACAATAAAGCGGCTGAATCCAAAAATGCTGCGGCTGTTGCCAATGGTGAAGAAGCAACGGAAGTTGTAATTAAACCGATCGTTGGATGTGAGTTTTTTGTGTGTGAAGACCACAAAGATAAAACTCGAAAAGACAATGGGTATCAAATTGTATTTCTCGCAAAAAATAAAAATGGCTATCACAATTTAGCAAAATTATCGTCCATTGCACATACCGAAGGATTTTACTATGTACCAAGAATTGATAGGAATTTAATAGAAATATATAAGGAAGATCTTATTGTTTTATCGGGAAATTTATACGGTGAAATCCCAAATAAAATTTTAAATTTAGGTGAAAACCAAGCCGAAGATGCATTGATTTGGTGGAAACAACGATTTGGCTCTGATTTATATATTGAGGTTATGCGTCACAATCAAGAAGACGAAAACCGAGTAAATACGGCTTTAGTTTCATTAGCTAAAAAAAATGATGTCAAAATTGTAGCTACTAATAATACTTTTTACATAGAAAAAGATAATGCAAATGCACATGATATTTTGCTTTGTGTTCGCGATGGTGAAAAGCAATCTACACCAATAGGACGTGGTCGCGGTTATCGTTACGGAATGCCAAATCAAGAATATTATTTCAAGTCGGGTGAAGAGATGAAAAAGCTTTTTACAGATTTGCCTGAGGCGATTGCGAACCTCACAGAAATTGTAGCTAAAATCGAAATTTATGATTTGGCTCGTGAAGTTTTGTTGCCAAAATTTGAAATTCCACAGGAATTCTTAGTTTCTGAAGATGATAATGATGGGGGAAAACGAGGAGAAAATGCCTTTTTAAAACACCTAACTTTTATAGGCGCCAAAAAACGATATGCTGAAATTACTCCTGAAATTCAGGAACGTATCGATTTTGAATTAGTAACAATTCAAAATTCGGGTTATCCAGGGTACTTTTTGATTGTTCAAGATTTCATTGCCGAAGCCCGAAAAATGGATGTTTCTGTTGGACCTGGTCGGGGTTCTGCAGCGGGTTCCGTAGTGGCATATTGTCTTGGGATTACCAATATTGATCCTTTATTATACAATTTGCTTTTTGAGCGATTCCTAAATCCAGATCGTGTGTCGTTACCCGATATCGATATTGATTTTGATGACGAAGGTCGAAGTCGCGTAATGGATTATGTAATTAAAAAATACGGTTCAAAACAAGTTGCGCAAATTATCACGTATGGAACAATGGCTGCAAAATCGGCCATTCGAGATACCGCACGAGTATTGGATTTGCCGCTTTTTGAAGCTGATAAAATAGCCAAATTAATTCCCACTTTAATTCCTTCAAAATGGAGTTTGGCACGATTTCTAAAAGATGCCGAAGCCGATATTAAAAAGGTACTTCGCCCGGAAGATTTTGAAAAAATTAAAGATTTAATTGCAATTTCTAAGGACGATGATTTGCTCGGAGAAACCATTCAGCAAGCGCAAATATTAGAAGGAAACCTTAGAAATACCGGAATTCACGCCTGCGGTGTAATTATTACGCCAAGCGATATTACCAACTTTGTGCCTGTTGCAACTGCAAAAGATTCGGATTTGTATGTTACGCAATTTGATAACTCTGTTGTAGAAAGTGCCGGTTTATTAAAGATGGATTTCTTAGGGCTGAAAACCCTTACGTTGATAAAAGACACGGTTAAATTAGTGAAATACAGAACGGGAGTTCAACTCAATCCTGATGAATTCCCTATTGATGATTTAAAAACATACGAGCTATTTCAACGTGGCGAAACCGTTGGTATTTTCCAATATGAATCTGCTGGAATGCAGAAATATATGAAAGAATTGAAGCCTACAGTTTTTCCGGATTTAATTGCAATGAATGCGCTTTATCGTCCTGGACCAATAGCTTATATTCCGAGTTTTATTAAAAGAAAAAACGGGGAAGAAACTATAGAATACGATCTTGATGCCTGTGAAGAATTACTGAAAGACACCTACGGAATTACCGTTTATCAAGAACAAGTAATGCTATTGTCTCAAAAATTGGCTGACTTTTCAAAAGGGGATGCCGACGTTTTGCGAAAAGCAATGGGGAAAAAGCAGAAAGATGTCTTAGACAAAATGAAACCTAAATTTATTAGTCAGGCAGCTGCAAAAGGTCACGCAGAAGACAAATTGGAGAAAATCTGGAAAGATTGGGAAGCATTTGCAGAATATGCGTTTAACAAATCGCATTCTACTTGCTATGCTTGGATTGCCTATCAAACGGCCTATTTGAAAGCAAATTACCCTGCAGAATATATGGCAGCAGTTTTGTCTAATAATATGAGTGACATCAAGCAAGTTTCCTTTTTTATGGAGGAATGTAAACGGATGGGATTGCAAGTTTTAGGACCTGATGTGAATGAGTCTTTTTATAAATTTACTGTGAATGAAAATTATGCAGTTCGTTTCGGAATTGGCGCTGTAAAAGGTGTTGGAATGGCAGCTGTTCAAACTATTGTAGAAAATAGAAAAGAAGGAAAATACAAGTCTATTTTTGATTTAACGAAGCGAATTGATTTGCGCTCTGCCAATAAAAAAGCGTTAGAAAATCTAATTCTAGCAGGTGGTTTTGATTCATTTAAAGGGGTTACAAGAGCGCAATATTTTCATGATGATGGCGATGGAATTACCTTCTATGAAAAGGCAATTCGCTATGGTGTAAAATTTCAGGAAAATGAAAATTCATCGCAAGTGAGTTTGTTTGGTGAATCGAGTGATGTTCAAATTGCTGAACCCGTTGTTCCTCCTTGTGAAGATTGGTCAACGATGGAAAAATTAGCCAAAGAAAAAGAAGTCGTTGGGATTTATCTTTCGGGACACCCACTAGATGATTTTAAAAATGAAATAAAATATTTTTGTAATTCGAAATTGGAAGTATTAAAAGATTTGGTTCCACTCGTGAATAAAAACTTAAGTTTTGGAGGAATAATTACCAATGTACAACATCGTGTTGCAAAGAATGGAAAAGGTTGGGCGACTTTTGTTTTGGAAGGATATGACGAAAGTTATGAATTTAAAATTTTTGGTGAGGAATACATGAAAAGCCGACATTATTTAATTCCGAATAGTTTTACTTATATGAAAGTATTGGTAAAAGAAGGATGGGCGGATAAAGAAACTGGAAAAAAAGGGGAGCCAAGATTGCAGTTTTCTGAATTTAAAATTTTGCAAGATGTTTTAGGAATATTCGCTAAAAAATTGATTATTCATTTAAATATTAATGATTTGCAAGCCGATTTTATTCATCGGTTGAGTGCCGTTTTTCAAGAAAACAAAGGCGATAATACGGTTACTTTTGAAGTGTTGGAATTAGAAAAAATAAAGCGTCACGTTGAAGTTGTTCCTCAAATTGTTGCTGTTTCGGATGAGGTTGTTGATGATGTAGTTTTTGACGAAGAAAATCCTCAAGAACCTGAAATTGAATTGGTAACAGAAATTGAAGAAATAAAAGTAATTACGAAATTGGAAATGCCAAGTCGGAAATTAAAAATTAAAATCTCAAACGAATTGCTATTTGAGTTGGAGAAAATGCAAGTGAATTTCAAATTGAATTAATACCACAAAACCCAAGCCCTGATGGAAGGGAATATCCCTTGTTTTTGAGAGGAACGAACAATAACAAGGATTGGAATGACAGCAGGATAAAGCTCCAAAAATAAATAATTAATTTTGGAAATACTTTTTTTGTGTAATTAGAAATAATTTATAACATAAAAATCCAGAAAACGCACCAAAAACATAACCTGAAATAATGTCTAAAGGGTAGTGGAGGCCTAAATAAATTCGGCTATAGGCAAAAATTAAAGGCCATAAAAAGAGGAATCCTAAATACTTGAATTTGGATTTAAAAAGTAGGAATAAAAATGTGGCTACTGCCATAGAATTGGTGGCGTGTCCAGAGAAAAAACTGAATGTTTCACTTGATTTTACTATTCTAATAGTTGCCATTATTTCTTCATTATTGCAAGGGCGAAGTCGCTGAACTGCGTTTTTTATTAAGTTGGTTGTTTGGTCGGTGAATGTTATTAAAATGGCAATTAATAGTACTAAAAAGAGCATTTGCTTTGTACCTATTTTTTTATGAATAAAGTACAAAACTGTAACAAAGAATAGAGTCCAGTTAGATTGTTTAGTTATAAATAGCCAAAATGCATCAAATTGTTCAG
>JBIPNF010000127.1:0-7204 GCA_044373885.1 Flavobacterium sp.
GTTCAACGGCATTGCATGCGCTTTTAAATGGTGTGGCATGGCTAAGAGCAGGAATGTCTGAAAAATTTTTAGTTGGTGGAAGTGAAGCCCCTTTAACAGATTTTACAATCAGTCAAATGCAAGCGTTGAAAATTTATGCCAATTCAAATGAAGATTCTGACTATCCCAATCGAGCGTTAGATTTGAATAAGAAAAAGAACACTTTGATTCTTGGCGAAGGCGCTGCTGTCTGTTGTTTAGAAATTGGTAAAAAGAAAAATGCACTTGCTTTTATTGAGGGAATTGGTTATGCTACAGAAATTTTGGAACATAATGTTTCCGTTTCAGCAGAAGCAACCTGTTTTCAAAAATCAATGAAAATGGCATTAGGAACTACCAATTTATCAGAAGTTGACGCCATTGTAATGCACGCACCAGGAACTATAAAAGGAGATTTGACTGAATATAAAGCCATCCAAAAAGTATTTGGAGACAATCTGCCTTTATTGACTACCAACAAATGGAAAATCGGACATACTTTTGGCGCTTCAGGGATGTTGAGCATCGAAATGGCAATTATGATGTTGCAACAGAATCATTTCATCGGAGTTCCGTTTGCGGAAGCACAAATTCAAAATAAACCTTTGAAAAAAATAATGGTAAATGCCGTTGGTTTTGGCGGAAATGCAGTGAGTGTTTTATTGAGTTTGTAATTTAAGACGAAGAGATAATAGACTTGAAATTAATCGAAAGTCGAATGTCATAAAGTAGAACCATTTCTAACGATTGATAATTTATTTTCCTTGTGAACTTTGTGTAAATCTTTGCGCCCTTTGCGGTTAAAAAAATCAGCCACGGATTAAACGGATTTCCACAGATTTATAACTCATAACTCATAATTCTCCAAGTCTTTTACTTTTTCATAAATCAAATTGCTTTCAAATCCTTTTCGAAGAAGAAAATCACAGAATTTTTTACGCTTTTTTGTAACGTTTGTTTCACGAATATTCGGCCAATGCCTTTCGGCCAAAGTATGAAAAGTAGTATTGTATTCTTCTGGAGTTATTTCTTTCAGTGCTGTTGTAATGTTGTATTGAGAGATATTTCGGAACTTCAATTCATTCACAATTCTGATTTTACCCCAATGTTTGATGCGGTGCTTCCCCCGTGCAAAACTACAAGCAAATCGCTCTTCATTGAGGTATTTGTTATCTATAAGATGTACAATGATCAAATCAATTGCTTGTGGAATCATATTCATTCCTCGCAATTTTTCAACAATTTCTTTATGACAGCGTTCTTGGTACGCACAGTAATTCTCTAATTTGTATTGAGCTTCCGATACGGAATACGTTTTGTGAGAATTAGGTTCCAAAGGATTTATTTATAGTTAGTTAAGGAGCCTAATTATGCATTTCCTTTGCCAGAAGCTTCCAAATTCTTTTCAATTGTATGTCCTGGTCTTGACCATTTTGGCTTTTCGCCCAATGCTTGAAATTGAGAATCTGCCGCTTCAACAGTCAAAGGTTGAGAAACTTTTGTGAATGGTTTTTGCGTATTTAATCCCAACATTTCAAACATTTTCATATCTTCATTTACATCTGGATTTGGAGTTGTAAGTAATTTATCACCCGCAAATATAGAATTGGCTCCAGCAAAGAAACACATCGCTTGCCCTTCACGACTCATATTCATTCTTCCAGCCGAAAGACGCACTTGCGTTTCTGGCATAATAATTCTTGTCGTTGCCACCATTCGGATCATTTCCCAAATTTCAACTGGTTTTTCTTCTTCCATTGGTGTTCCTTCAACGGCAACTAAGGCATTTATGGGCACCGATTCTGGTTGTGGATTCAATGTGGAAAGTGCTACAAGCATACCTGCGCGGTCTTCTATTGATTCTCCCATTCCGATAATTCCACCACTACAAACCGTAACATTTGTTTTACGAACATTTTCGATAGTTTGCAAACGGTCTTCAAAACCACGGGTGGAAATAACTTCTTTGTAATATTCTTCTGATGTATCTAAATTGTGATTGTAGGCATATAAACCGGCTTCTGCCAAACGATGTGCTTGATTTTCAGTAATCATACCCAAAGTACAACATACTTCCATATCTAGTTTATTGATGGTACGAACCATTTCTAAAACTTGATCAAATTCAGGTCCGTCTTTTACATTTCTCCAAGCGGCTCCCATACAAACGCGGGAAGAACCACTCGATTTTGCTCGCAATGCTTGTGCTTTCACTTGGCTAACCGACATTAAATCATTGCCTTCAATATCCGTGTGATAGCGGGCGGCTTGCGGACAATAACCACAATCTTCAGGACATCCACCCGTTTTAATTGACAATAAAGTAGAAACTTGGACCACATTTGGATCATGTGATTTTCTGTGAATTGAAGCCGCTTCAAAAAGCAAATCCATCAAAGGTTTGTTGTATATAGCGATAATTTCGTCTTTCGTCCAATTGTGTTTAGCAGTACTCATAGTAGCATTTTTATATCTGCCAAAAGTAGTCAAATTGTTCTAAAGAAGCAAAACCGAGGATTTGTATTCCAAAAAATGATTTTGTTAATCGGTAGGTGTATATCTTTTCCAATATTGCATTAAAATAAATGTTGCGATTATGGAAGATGCAATTCCTTCAAAAAGCAATCCAATACAATATTGCGTAACAGAGGGTTTGCTTCCTGTTAAAAATATATCGGAAAGATTGTAAATATAAGTTTCGCCGCCTTTATAATTGATATAGGTATAGAGCCCGATGATACTCAGAAAAACTCCTAGTAATGCCGTGAAAGCTCCCGAAAAAACATTTTGTAAATAACCGTTCTTACCTTCTTTTATGTTCGCATGTATTGTTTGGTTTACAAAATACAATACGATAAAAATATTCAGTAATCTCAGGTAATACAAATCTGCTAATCCCAATAAATCCATTGCTAGGAAATAAATTCCAATTCCTATAAAAACAAAAACACCATTTTTTAATTCTCTTTGAAGTTTCATATAATTGAATTTAAATTACAATTTCAGAAAAAGAGGGGCGGTTGTATTTATTTGATTAACAATAAAATAGCAGGAAATCTAATGTAAGTAATTTTTAGATAAAAACCTTGTTTTGGGAATAAAAAACAAGGTTTTATCTATAAAATGTTTTATAAATTATATTTTAACCCAAAAATAATATATCTCGGTTGAACGGTATATTGAGAGGTTCTTGTGGCAAATTGTGTGAAACTATCGTCGTTTAAAGTTTGTGTATTCAACAAATTCGTAGCGCTAATTTTATATTCGAATTTGCTGTCTTTTGTTTTTTGATAAATCAAACTTGCGCTTAAGAAATCATATTCGTTATTTACTGTTTTGCTGTTGTTTGAGTAATGATAATATTCGTATTCTGCGACAAAAGAAAAACTCTCAAGGAAGAAATAGTCAATTTTTGCAGAAGGTCTTTCTGTTAAGAATTTAGCACCGTCATAATCATTGGTGGTTATGGAATATCCTATTTCTAGGTTTGGTAATTTTTTATAATTTGTTGCTATTTTTACGGAATAATTTTGCGTGAGTGATTCTGTAGTTCTAAAAACATTATTTTGGATATTATTGAATTTTGACCAATTTAAACCTAAATTCAATGACGCTTTGTAATTTCTAGCGAACGATCTACCGTAACTTGCATTTCCAGACAAAGTTTCATCTGCAAAATTTGAATTTATTGCAGTTGAAACTTGATTTATTCCAGAGAAATCAGCACTGCTTTTAACTGCATTTATACGTTTGGAATAATTAATATTGGCAAAAATATTTTCAAAATTGAACATGTTGTATTTAAAATAACGAAGGGAATGACTTTGCGATAAAGCGTTTTCTAGCGTTCTATTCCCTCTAAATAAGGAGTTATAATTGTTGAAAGTATACCCTGAAACGATTCTGTTTATGTCAGTAAAATCATTTGTAATAGCATAATTATACGTCAATGTTTCTGATTTTTTCATTTGGTATAACGCATAAACATCAGGCAAAACACGATAGAAATTATCGCTAAATCTTGTATTTAATTGGTCGTTAAACATGTTGTAATTGTGAAATGTAAATCCTGGGTTAAATGTAAATTTTCCTTTTATAAATTTGTAATGTAAACCTATAAAGCCATCATTGAAATTATAACTTACTTCATTATTTTTATCGGCGTCATTCAAGTCGTTATTCGTTCCATTATCCAAAATTTGGAAAATATGAGAATTGAAATTTTGAATGGAATAGGTGTTTCCAAAAGTAAAATTGATGTTGCTTTTTGGCGTTAACATATAATAATAATCAATTTTCGCATCCATTTTATTGGTTTTCACAAAACGATTTTGGTTAATATTATATCGGTTTTGGTTTTGCAAGCCCAAAATCGGAAATGGATTCTGACCTAAATTAGCATTATAAAAAGGATCTTCATCTTGATATAAATGTTGAATTTCTATGTCAAATACGCTTTTATCACTTTTTGTATAATACAAACTCATGTTTTGAGACAACGAAAGTGGATTTTGCTCTTTGAAAGTTGTAATGTCTTGAATGTTATTAACCGGTGGCGTTCCGTTTGAAGCTGTTGTAATTAATTCCGAAAGTAAATTATTGTCTTCGTCTTGCTTTGAATTTTTCAATAAAACATCGTAATCAAATTGTAATTTTGTGTTTGGTTTGTAGCTTGAACTTAATTTAAAAAGACCTAGATTACTTTTTTGATGTGCCGTTTCTTGTGTGTTTTGATTGGTATTTAACGTATTTATTATTGTTCCACTAGAGTTTCTAATTTCATCTGTTCGATTGTTTTGAGAAGCTGTTTCCGTATCTGTAATTGTTTTTGAAATAATCGCAAAGCCACTCAAACTCCATGCTTTGGTAACATTATAGGAAAAATTAGTTGCTCCAAACACTGTTTCAATTTCTTTTGCACGATTGTTTCTAAGCAATGAAATCCCTAAATCGTTAGAAGAAACATTAAAGTTGGTTCCGCCTTTTTTCATCATGCTCCTAAAACCGCCCGTGAATTTGAAATAATCTTGAACCGTAAATGGCAATTCCCCAATATTATTATAATTGGCAATCAGGTTCACGCTGTATTTTGGACTGTAATAAAACAGTTTTGGGTTTGCTACATAGCGAGTATTTTTATTCTCAGTTCCTCCTCCAGCGTTTATATCTCCAAACCAAAAATTTTTCTTTCCTGATTTTAGTTTGATGTTCATCGCTATATTTTCATCGCCATTTTCCAATCCTTTCAGGGCAGAAACATCATTGAAATTCCTTAGAACTTGAATTTTATCAATCGCATCCGCAGGAATATTTTTGACGCCCAATTTAGTATCTCCATCAAAAAAATCCTTTCCTTCAATCATTAATTTAGTAACTTTTTTTCCTTCAACTTCAATTTCTCCATCGGCATTAACTTCTACCCCTGGCAATTTTTTCAAGACATCTTCTAATTTTCGTTCAGTGCCAGACTTAAAGGAATCTGCATTGTAAACTATGGTATCTCCTTTTATTGAAACAGGCATTTCACGAACAATTTCAACGCCTTCAAGCTCAATTCCACCTGATTCTAAAGTAATATTCTGAACAATATTTGTTGCTACAGTCGCTAATGAAATCTCTTTGGATTGCATTCCCAAATAACTAACTTTAATAATATAATTGGAATTGGGTTTCAAATTCAGTAAATATTTTCCTTTATCATTCGTAATTGCATAGGAATCCATTGCTTTTGTAACTTGGTTTACCGCCATTACATTTGCCATTTCTAATGGTGATTTTCCAATGTCTTGAACAAAACCCTCAAATTTTATATTTTGAGAAAATGAAATCGAAGTCACGAAGAATAATAGTAGGAATTTTTTCATTGAATTTGTTTATTGTTTTATTATTAATTTGTTGTTTTAAACATAATTACTCCATTCTCGTCTTTCATGCTGTCATATTTCTTTTTTTGAATTGCATCAAATTCTTTTTGAGACACCTTTTGTCCTTTATTTGGAACTTTTATGGTTGCTTTTTCTTTGGTGTTTAAAACAATTTTGGAACAAAGGATAATTGTTTCTGGTTCGTTAATTTCTAAAATTAAACCCGGTAATCCCCAATAATTGTTAGGGCCAAAACTCACAGGAATTTCTGGAGTGTACCAAGCTGTAATTATTTTGTCTTTGGGTTCTTCAATTTTGAATAATGAAGATTTTATTTCTTCTTTTTTAAGAAATTCTTCATATTCTTTTTTTTGTTTATCTGAAACCGGAATTGTCAATTTGGCCTTAAAACAAGTGTAATCTCCAATTTTTTTGGTTTCATCAACCAATTTCCAATCTGGTTTTTCAATGGCTTCAACAATTAAAAATTCTTTGTCAAAAATTTCATCTTCAGTACTACTAGTTTTATTTTTAGCATTTATATATTTTCGCCCTTCACTTGAAGAAATGCTTACTGAAATTTGCATTTCACCCGAGGCAGCTTTAGGTTTTTCAAGTTGTTGTTCTTGTTCATAAACACACTCTGACTTATTAAAAGTTAACAAATAGCTTTTTTCAGATGCTTCTTTTAGCGCTTCTTGCAAAGCCTTTTCGAATGCTGGATCTACTTTTTTCTTTGATTCAGAATTTTCTTCTTTTAAATCGTCACTAAAAATTGTTTTAGAAAAATAATATGCTTTTCCTTGAAACTCTTGAGAAAAAGAGAAAGTTGAAATTAATAAAAGTAATACGATTGTGATATTTTTCATAATTTTTTTGTTATTGTCTTCCCATTCTCATTTGCATTCCGCCATTTCCACCCTTACCTTGATTCATTTGTCTGAATTCTTCCATTTTTTTGACAACAGTTTCATCATATTCTTTTTGGGAAATAACTTTGCCGTTTGTAGATTCTTTGATTTCTACTTTTTCTTTAGAATTCAAGACGATTTTAGAACACAAAATAATTGTTTTTCCATCGTTCACTTCTAATATCAAACCAGGTAATCCCCAATAGTTTTCTGGCCCTTGACTAATTGGAATTTCAGGAGAATACCAAGCTGTAATTGTGATTTCTTTTGGCAATTCGAAATTGTCCATAAAGTTGGTTTTCTTTGGTTCGCCATCGGTTTTAACAGTTTCGGATTTAGGCTCTTCTTTTTTAGATTCCTCTTTTTTAGTTCTAAAATTTCTAAAATCAGATTGACTTACAGGACGAACCG
>JBIPNF010000128.1:0-7188 GCA_044373885.1 Flavobacterium sp.
ATTTTATCTTTTAACTCTTTGGGTGTTTGCAATATCATTAAAATTAAATAATTTATATTTGTCTCAACTAAATAGTAAAAAAATGTTAGGCATTTATTGTAGAATTAGTAAAAAGAAACTTGAAGGAGTAGACACATCTATTGACACACAACTTTTGAACGGAAAAGAGCTTGCGTTAGAGTTAGGACTTCCATTTCAAGTTTATATAGATGAGGGTATTAGTGGTACAAAAGAAGAAATTGAAGATAGACCCGAATTCGCTAAATTGATTAGTGACATTAAAAAAAACAGAATTACAGCAGTATATACATTATACCAAGATAGACTTGAAAGGAGTCCACTTATGTGGCAAATATTTGTTTCTACTATACTAAAAAATGATTGCAAGTTTTATTCAAATGGAAAGCTTATAGATTTAGATAATCCACATAGTAGGTTCATTGGTGATATTATGTCTGCAAGTAGTGCAATGTATGCTAGAGTAACTTCAATCAATGTAAAAAATTCAATTAAAAAGAGAGCTGAACAGGGTAGATTTCGAGGGCAATTACCCTATGGATATGACTATGATGATAAAAATCATATTGTTAAGAATGAGGTCGAAGCAAAATATGTAAGATTATTTTATGAATGGTCACTTGAAGGAATTGGTTCGTATACAATTGCTAATCGACTCAACGAAATGCAAATACCGACAAAATATAATAAGTTTAAAGGTGAAATAAAGCGAATTGACCAATATACCAAAACCAAAACTTTCTTTAAAAAAAGTAATGTTAAATGGAGAGGAAATGTAGTACATGATATACTATTAAATCCAATAAATAAAGGTGATAAGATTTTAGGAAATAAAATTTATAAAGTTCCAGCCATTGTTTCTGAAAGCACTTGGCAAAAAACAATTGACAATTTTCAGATAAATAAAAAGAAGGTTGGTAAAAAAAATTATTTCAATTATTTATTAAACGGTTTAGTTTACTGCTCACACTGTGAAAGACAAATGGTTGGTAAGAAGAGAAAAGCTAGCGGTGATAATTCATACAAATGCAAAGGAATGATTTATCCTAACAAGCTTTGTATACATTCCAGAGCTATTAATATTTATAAGTTTGAAACTTTTATTGTAGAACATTTATTTAAATCAAAAGATTTAATTGACCATTTGATATCATTGCCAGAAAAACAATCAGAGTATAGCTCTAAAAAAATAGAACTTGATACACAGTCAAAAAAGTTATCAAAACTATCGAGTGAATTAGAATTGGCATATAAAAGATTATTTGACCCAGATTTTGAACACGACCTAAATGTTAAAAGCAACGTAAAGTTGTTAAATCAAAAAGTAGAACTTCAAAAGGAATTAGTTAGTAATCTTGATAAAGAAGTTTTAATCGCTATGGAGGTGAATTCAAAAGAACGAATCAAAAAAACAATCAAAGATTATACAGATGCAATTGAATTCGATGATTTAAAAAAACTGATACATTCATTAATCGAAAAAATCCAAATTCTACATGTTAAAGAGCAAGGAAAAATGGGGACTTTTTTGGTAAACATCAAATATCGTGGATTTGATGAAGTATCAACATTTGTGACTAATTGGTTTGCTTTAAAATGGATATGGTATTCTAAACATCGAAGTCAAGCATACACTCAATTAGAAATAGAAGAAGATAGAGAAAATGCGAAAGCAATTTTTGAGTTTAATAATATAAAATTTGACAGCAAGTTTATTAATGAATTAAAAGCTAAAGGATTTTCAAATGAGGATATTGAAAGACAAAACCCATGGAGTAATGGCTATATTGGTTCAGATTCCTTATCATTCATGTCAAGTATCATTGAACTAAATGAAAACGAATTATTAAATTTCAATTAAACATCTTTATTACCCGACTAAACATGTACCTTCGCTGGATGATTCGTCAAGACAATAAGGGCGTGGATTTAGGTATTTGGAAATCCATTTCTCCTTCTTCTCTTTCTTGCCCATTGGATGTCCATTCTGGGAATGTAGCTCGGAGATTGGGGCTATTAACCCGAAAACAAAATGATGGAAAAGCGGTTGCCGAATTGGATTCTATTTTGCGAAATTTTGATACAAACGATCCTGTAAAATACGACTTTGCCTTATTTGGACTGGGTGTTTTTGAAGGTTTTTAAAGTAAATAACATAAATTTCTAAAAATATTTTCACTTTTGGATTTATAAAAACTTATTTTTGCGCTATGACTAGAAAAATCACAAATAAAATCGTATTCGATCATATAAAAGTTCTTGATGCAGGTGCAAAAGGCGTTTCGGTGGCAAAAGCGCCAGACGGAAAAGTTATTTTTATTCCTAACGTTGTTCCTGGTGATGTTGTGGATGTGCAAACTTTCAAAAAACGCAAAGCATATTATGAAGGAAAAGCAGTGAAATTTCACGAGTTTTCTGAACACCGAATAGAACCAATTTGTGAACATTTTGGTGTTTGTGGGGGTTGTAAATGGCAAAACATGAAATACAGCCAACAATTGTATTATAAACAAAATGAAGTCAAAAACCACCTTCAACGTATTGGAAAAATAGAACTTCCTGAATTTGAACCTATTTTAGGATCTGAAAAACAGTTTTTCTACAGAAACAAAATGGAATTTGGATTCTCAAATAGTCGTTGGCTAACCGAAGAGGAAATTGGAAGTACGGAAGATTTAGGAAATAGAAATGCACTTGGATTTCACATTCCAAAAATGTGGGATAAAATTTTAGACATTACAAAATGTCATCTTCAAGAAGATCCTTCCAATGCCATTCGGAATGAAGTTCGCGATTTTGCAAACCAAAATAATTTGACTTTTTTCAATCCAAGAAGTCATGAAGGATTCCTAAGAACATTGATGCTACGAACAGCCTCCACCGGAGAAATCATGGTTTTAATTCAGTTTTTTGAAGAAGACAAACCAAATCGCGAATTGCTATTAGACCATTTGTATGAGAAATTTCCACAAATAACCTCCTTACAATACGTAATTAATTCTAAAGCAAACGATACTTTATACGACACAAATATAAAATTATACAAAGGGCGAGATTATATTTTAGAGGAAATGGAAGGTTTGAAATTTAGTATAAATGCCAAATCATTCTATCAAACCAATTCTGATCAAGCCTATGAATTATATAAAATCACGAGAGATTTTGCTGGTTTAACAGGAAATGAAGTGGTTTACGATTTATATACTGGGACTGGAACTATTGCACAATTTGTATCTAAAAATGCCAAAAAAGTAATTGGAGTTGAAAGTGTTCCTGAAGCAATTTTAGACGCTAAAGCAAATGCCGAAAGAAATAATATTACCAATTGTGAGTTTTATGTAGGGGATATGAAAGTGGTATTTAACGAAGAATTCATTGCTCAACACGGAAAACCAGACGTAATTATTACAGATCCACCACGAGACGGAATGCACAAAGATGTTATTGAACAAATCATGAAAATTGCTCCTGAAAAAGTGGTTTATGTGAGTTGTAATTCAGCTACCCAAGCTCGAGATTTGGCTTTGATGGACGAGAAATATAAAGTAACTCGCGTTCGTCCAGTTGATATGTTTCCTCAAACACACCATGTTGAAAATGTAGTTCTGTTGGAAAGAAGATAATTTTTTGGGTTCTCTATTCGTTAATAGAGCACTCAAATTATTCTTTTATTACTATTAAAGTAGCCTTAAAACCCGCAGAAAGATTCCACTGATTGGCAGATATAAGTTTTCCTTTATCATCGTATACTTGGAATTCAGCTGTGTTTGGTCCTGAAGTTCCTTGGTTTAAAGCTTCAATATCGATTTTATTAAATCCTTTTTTTAATGCCATTTCAAATTCCTGAAAGTCAGAATCCAGTAATACATTTTCTTGAATTATTAAATCATTAATGTAAATCCGAACTCGGTCGCCATCAACAAATTGGTTGTCTCTACAAAGTATTTTTAAGAATATCGCTTTGGTTTTAAAATCACCCAAATTTTGGTTTTTTCTAAAGGCCTGAGAAACATCCCCATCGCCTGCTTTATTCAATTTGTCTTGATAAACGAGTCCCGGTTTGATAAAATCATTTTTCAATGTTAAATCAATTGGCTTTGAACCACCAATTTTTTTAAAAATAATTTCAGACTCTTTGTTCAATGGAACATCATTAAAATTTGGTTTGATAGAAGGTAATGCGTTGAATTTTGAAGGTGTATTTTTAGATTTAGAAACTGGGATTTTCTTTGCAGGAGAAATCTCAATAGAATTATTTCCGTTATCAAACTGCGAATAACCTGTGGCAACAAATAAAAGTGTACTAATTAATGATACAATAAATTTCATAAACTTAAAAAAGGTGTCAAATCTTAATTTTTGATAAATGTAAATAAAAAAACTTCGCTAATAAATACATTAACGAAGTTTTAAGCAATAAATACGATATCTGAAAAGATTTTTTACTTAGAATTATAAACCGAAATAGCATCTTTCAATATTTCTACGGAACGAATTAAATCTGATTTCTTCAAAACGTAAGCAATCCGAACCTCATTTAAGCCAACCCCTGGAGTTGAATAAAATCCTGCAGCAGGCGCAACCATTACTGTTTCTTTGTTTAAATCATACGATTCCAACATCCATTGCGCAAAAGTATCTGCATTATCAATTGGTAACTGCACAATGCAATAAAAAGCGCCTTTTGGTTTGCTCACTTTCACGCCTTCAATTTTATTTAATTCGGCAATCAACGTATCTCTTCTGTCTCTATATTCAGTAATTACCTCATCAAAATAACTTTGTGGGGTATCTAAAGCTGCTTCACTCGCAATTTGTGCAAATGTTGGCGGACTCAATCGAGCTTGTGCAAATTTCATCGCGGTAGCCATCAATTCCTTGTTTTTTGACACAATACAACCAATTCTTGCGCCACACATACTGTATCTTTTGGAAACAGAATCAATCATAATCGCATTTTCTTCTAATCCTGGAATATTCATCACCGAATAGTGAACATCACCATCATATGTAAATTCACGATACACTTCATCAGCAATCAAAAACAAATCATGCTTTTTTACCAAATCCGCAAGTTGCATCATTTCCTCCTTTGAATACAAATATCCTGTTGGATTTCCAGGATTACAAATCAAAATGGCTTTGGTTCTTGGCGTAATCAATTTTTCAAAATCAGCGATTGGAGGCAAGGCAAATCCCGTTTCAATAGTTGAAATAACAGGTACTACTTTCACACCAGAAGCCGTAGAAAAACCATTATAATTGGCATAAAAAGGCTCTGGAATAATTATCTCATCACCATAATCCATAGTACTTCCCATTGCAAACAACAATGCTTCAGAACCTCCTGTAGTTATAATAATATCGGCAACCTCAATCGGCAAACCTGTTCTTTTATAGTACTCAGATAATTTTGTTCTGTAACTTTCAAAACCCGCAGAATGACTGTATTCCAAAACCTTAATATCAAGATTTTTTATAGAATTCATCGCTACTTCTGGAGTTTTTATATCGGGTTGACCAATGTTCAAATGATATACTTTATTCCCTTTCTTTTTTGCAATATCTGCATAAGGCACTAATTTCCGAATCGGAGATTCAGGCATTTGTTTTCCTTTATTTGAAATTTTAGGCATAATTTATTGTTTAGAATTGCAAATTTGCAACATTTATTTTGAAAAAATAAAGAAATGCGCAATCTTTATTCCACAAAAAAAGCGTCTCAGTTGAAACGCTTTGGTATTTATAAAAAAAATTATTGACTCGGTATTGCCTTTTTCTTTTCCAGCAAGTTAATCTCTGGTTTCACAATTACTTCGCCTTTGATTTTTAATGCAATTTTCCCGCCTTCAACATTCACCGCATTTGATTCCACAGTAATCGTTTTGCGAATTGGACCAGGATTCATATTGTATTTCACATCAATTTTATCCGTCATTCCTGGCAATATCGGCTCGGTGGGTTTTGTCGGTACCGTACAACCACAAGTAGATTGCACATTCGTAATAATTAATGGCGCATCACCTGTATTTTTAAAAATAAAAGTACGAATCCCACTGTCGGTTTCCTTCGTAACCGTACCGTAATCAATCGTGTTGTCCTTATTTAAAAATTCAATTTTAGCACCAATTTGGGCAAAACTAAGCGCATTTACGGAAAGAAAGGCAAATAATAAGAGTGCTTTTTTCATCGAGTCTATATTTAATTAGTTACTGTAAATTTACTTTCTTTTAATTAATTGCACAAATTTTTAAATCTCTTTTTATACTGTGCATAATTATTTACTTTTGTACCAATTACAATAAACGTACCAATTGCATCTTCCTTTTTTTTGGAGCAAGATTTTTTGGCATTTTCAGTAATTCTTTTTCCTGCTGTTCGTTTCAATCCTAGCAAAAAAGCTAGGGATTTTCACTGCCATCAGGGCTGATTTTTTTTCATTTGAATACTTAAAAATGTTCAAATAGCACAACAAATACAAATAACGAATAAACAATAAAATGACAATTCCATCGCAATTTGACGCTAAAAATATAGAAGATAAATGGTATGAGTATTGGATGAAAAATAACTATTTTCATTCCACACCCGACCATAGAACGCCTTACACTATTGTCATTCCACCACCAAATGTAACTGGTGTGCTCCACATGGGACACATGCTTAACAATACAATCCAAGACGTTTTAATTCGTCGTTCAAGACTAAAAGGATTCAACGCTTGTTGGGTTCCTGGAACCGATCATGCCTCCATCGCAACCGAAGCAAAAGTAGTTGCAAAACTAAAGGCCGAAGGAATAAACAAAGACGATTTAACCCGCCAAGAATTCCTTGCCCACGCTTGGGAATGGACCGATAAATATGGTGGTGTTATCTTGGAACAGCTAAAAAAATTAGGTGCCTCTTGCGATTGGGAACGTACAAAATTCACAATGGATCCGGATATGTCAGCATCTGTTATCCGTTCTTTCGTCGATTTACACAAAAAAGGATTAATATATCGTGGTTTCCGAATGGTCAATTGGGATCCTGAAGCAAAAACAACACTTTCTGACGAAGAAGTGATTTTTGAAGAACAACAAGGAAAATTATTTTATATAAAATACCAAATTGAAGGAAGTTCAAACTTTGTAACCGTTGCAACAACGCGTCCAGAAACCATTTTTGGCG
>JBIPNF010000129.1:0-7161 GCA_044373885.1 Flavobacterium sp.
GACATTTTTATGATTTCCATTCTGTCGCGCAAAGCAGGCTGAATCGTTGCCATATTATTGGATGTTGCAATGAACATTACTTTTGATAAATCATATCCCATTTCAAGGAAATTATCATAGAACGCATTGTTTTGTTCAGGATCTAAAACTTCCAATAATGCCGAAGAAGGATCACCTTGATTTCCCATCGCTAATTTATCGATTTCATCCAAAACAAACACAGGATTTGAGGTTCCTGCCTTTTTCAAACTTTGAATAATACGTCCTGACATCGCTCCAATATAGGTTTTTCTGTGTCCACGGATTTCTGCTTCATCACGCAAACCACCAAGAGAAATTCTCACGTATTTTCGTCCTAAAGCCTCTGCAACAGATTTCCCAATGGATGTTTTTCCAACTCCTGGAGGTCCTGTCAAACAAATAATTGGAGATTTCATATCATTTCGCAATTTCAAAACTGCCAGATGTTCTATCATTCTTTTCTTTACATCTTCTAGGCCAAAATGATCACGGTCAAGAATTTTTTGAGCTCTTTTTAAATCGAAATTATCTTTAGAATATTCATTCCAAGGCAAATCTAAAAACAATTCTAAATAATTTCTTTGAATACCAAAATCAGGAGCTTGCGGATTCATGCGACGCATTTTCGTCAATTCTTTTTCGAAATGTTTTTTGGTACCTTCATCCCATTTTTTGAGTGCAGCCTTTTCAACCATTTCTTCAACTTCCTCTTCTTGCGAAGCGCCACCCAATTCTTCCTGAATGGTTTTCATTTGCTGGTGCAAAAAATATTCACGTTGTTGTTGGTCTAAATCAAAGCGAACTTTTGATTGGATATCATTTTTCAACTCCATTTTTTGAAGTTCAATGTTCATATATCGTAAAGTCTCTAGAGCCCTGTCTTTTAAGTCTGTAATATTAAGTAACTCTTGTTTTTCTTTTATTGACAAATTCATGTTTGAAGAAACAAAATTGATTAAGAATGACTTGCTTTCAATATTCTTAATTGCAAATGTGGCTTCTGATGGAATGTTTGGACTTTCCTTAATAATTTGGATTGCGAGTTCTTTAATAGAATCAATAATCACAGAAAACTCTTTATCTTTTTTTGCAGGAAACGTTTCTACAATATTCTTTACAGTAGCTTTAATATAGGGTTCTTG
Organism: Flavobacterium sp.; assembly: GCA_044373885.1. Lineage (GTDB taxonomy): Bacteria > Bacteroidota > Bacteroidia > Flavobacteriales > Flavobacteriaceae > Flavobacterium. The sequence goes on from JBIPNF010000129.1 coordinate 1,164, forward strand.
GGAAATAACGGTATCAATTTCAAAACGTTTTTTACCTTGTAGTATTACGGTAATATTGCCATCAGGCATTTTTAGAACTCGAAGTATTTTTGCAACGGTTCCAATAGAATGAATGTCATTTTCTGCAGGATCTTCATCTTCTTCATTCTTTTGAGTAACTACACCAATGTCTTTTCCGGCAGCATTGGCATCATTGATCAATTTTATAGATTTGTCTCTTCCTGCAGTAATTGGTATTACTACTCCAGGAAATAAAACGGTATTTCGTAAAGGTAGAATCGCCAATGATTCTGGCAATTTTTCATTGTTCATCTCTTCCTCGTCTTCTGGTGTTAAAAGCGGAATTAATTCTGCTTCGGAATCAAATTCTTGAAGTGACAAATTGTCAATTGTAATTATTTTATGATTTGACATAGTAAAAGTTAGGTCGTTTTTGATAGTATAAATTTAAGAAAATGAAATTTAAAATGGTTTTATTGTCAATTAATTGGGCCTAATTAGTAGTAAAAAGTTCAATTAATCGAAATTAATATATTTAAATTGCTAGACTAATAAAGCAATCTTTATGCCATTTCATAATAAAAAAAAGCTATCTCAGGAAAAGATAGCTTTGAATTAATTTGAATTACAAGTTATCTTGTGTAAACAATATTATAGCTTGAATTTAAGTATACCGCAGCATTTGTTGAAGTAGTACTTACAATTTCTCCAAGAGGAACACTGTAGGTTAATGAATTTGCTGATACCGAAAACATTTCAGTAATTTGAACACTAGCGTCAACAAATTGTAGAGTCAGTACAGTTCCATTAAGCACCCAAGTACCTATAATGTCTGGATCTGTATAACATTCCAATGTTGCGGCTGAACTTACATCAACACCTTTTGAAGTTGCTGTGAAAGTTCCATTAGGATTAATTGTTAAATAATTATTATTAAAACATGTAGTCTCCAACATTTGATTTGTTGACGTTGTACCATCATGATTTAAGTCGGTTGGTATTCCTGTATTAAATGCTGTCATTCTGTAGGTTCCCGCAACACTATTTGGGTTTATTACATTTCCAAGTAAGTCAGAATCCAATGGTTCAATATTACAGGAAGAAAATGTCATTAAAGTAAAAACAGAAAGTAGCGCTGCTGTTAGTTTTATTTTATTCATTTTAATAAATTTAATTTTTGCCAAATATAATTCAATTTATATTGCAATAATAATTTTTCTTTTAACTCTTGATAATAAAAATATGCCGGTCACAAAAAACAATCCTAAAAAGACAATTGAATATCTTGGACTTCCCGTTACTTGGTCGATAATTCCATAAAGGCACATACCAATTACAATTCCAATTTTTTCGGAAACATCATAAAAACTAAAAAAAGAGGCTGTATCTTCAGTTTCGGGTAGCATTTTAGAATAGGTTGAACGAGAAAGCGCTTGAACACCACCCATTACTAGCCCTACAAAACCAGCTGTTATATAAAATTCTTGGGGAGTTGTAACAAAAAATGCGAAAATACAAAGAACCGCCCAAACACAATTCAAGAAAATTAAAGTAGAAATGTTTCCATACTTTTCTGAAGCTTTTGATGTCAAATTGGCACCCAAAATAGCCACCAATTGAATGACTAATATACTGATAATTAATCCTGTAGTTTTTTCACCATCGGATTCCCAAGAAATTTCTTGTTCCCCAAAGTAAACCGCAATAATCATAACCGTTTGAACCGCCATTCCATAAACGAAGAAACTTCCTAAAAACCGTTTTAATTGCACGTTGTGTTCTAACAAATACCAGACTTTTTTAAGTTCGTGAAATCCATTAAAGACTACTGCTTTTGTAACTTTATGACCTTTATTTCCTTTTGGCAAATAGTAATACGTATATTGACTAAATCCAATCCACCAAACTCCAACCATCACAAATGAATAACGCATTGCTTTCATACTGGCTTCTCCCGAAGCACCTGTAATTCCAAAAATCTCGGGTTTCATTACCATTGCTAAGTTTATAATTAACAATAAAACGCTTCCGATATATCCAATTGAAAAGCCTTTAGCACTTATTTTATCCTGTTGTTCTGGGAATGCAATGTCAGGCAAATAGGAATTGTAAAAAACCAAACTTCCCCAAAATCCTACCAATCCAAAAAAGTAAGCGATTAAACTGAAATAGATGAGTTCCAATGAAAACCAATACATTGCAATGCAGGAAAGTGCACCCAAATAACAGAAGAATTTCATGAAGTTTTTTTTATTTCCGACATAATCAGCGATTCCTGATAACAATGGCGAAATGAAAGCAACAAGTAAAAAAGCGGCAGCAGTTACAAAACTAATTAGCGCCGTACTTTTGAGAGTTGTTCCAAATATATTAATGCTAGAAACACCTCTAATTTTGAATAATGCGCCATAAAAAATAGGAAAAATTGCAGACGCAATTACCAAGCTGTAAACGGAGTTCGCCCAATCATAGAAGGCCCAAGCATTCAGTAATTTCGAATTTCCTTTTTCAAGATTTGCCATAAAAAATAGTAGGTATTAGTTATAAAAGTCTTAAAGACAGGTCCGAAGGTAGTATTTTTATTTAAAAACAACACCAAATTTAGCTGCTTCAATTTTAGCTTCAGGGATTAGACTTTTTAGTTTTGCTATTCGATTGGCATCTGATGGATGAGTGCTTAAAAATTCTGGTTGTGACTTACCGTTTGAATTTGCTGCCATTCGCTCCCAAAAACCAACTGCGGTTATTGGATCGTAGCCAGCAATTGCCATTAATATTAACCCAATTTTATCTGCTTCGCTTTCATGGCTCCGGCTGAAGGGCAACACCCCTCCATATTGAGTGACACCACCATAGGCGACCATCCAAATTTGTTTTTCTTGATTGCTCTTAGAATCAGTGGCAATGTCCATAATACCTGCTCCTGCTTGTTGCAATATTCCTGCACTCATTCGTTGTGCTCCGTGATTTGCCAAAGCATGCGCTACTTCATGCCCCATTACAGTTGCCATTCCAGCATCGTCTTTGCAAATTGGCAAAATGGCGGAATAGAAAACTATTTTTCCACCAGGCAAGCACCAAGCATTGACTCCTTTGCTTTCAACTAACTTGTATTCCCAAGCATACTCCTTTAAATAGTCTTTATAACCATTGGCATCTAGATATTTTTCAGCAGCAACTTTAATTTTAATCCCCACAGTTTCTACTCGCTTTGCATCTGAAGTTCCAATAATCACTTTATTATCTTTCAAAAAAGTACCATATTGCTGGAATGAAGTCGGAAATAATTCACTATTAGAAACGAAATTTAAAGTGTTTTTTCCTGTAAATGGATTTTTTGCACAGGAAACAAATAAAGAAATAGTAATTGCAGATAAGACTATGTATTTCCTCATAAAAATTGATTTTAATTGATTATTAAAGTTACAAATTTTAATACAAAATGAGGTTTAAATACCTATAAAATGCAATTCGGTAAATTCTTTGTCAACTACCAAAAACTTATCTTTTTCGAATGCCTTATTGTCAAAGGAAACTTCAACATTATCGATTTCAATTTTTTTAACTTTGAAAGGTAATCCAATTACATTTATTCTATATTTTGTGTAACTAGTGTCGAATTTCCCATCTTTATGCAACTGAACAATCAATTCTTTTGGTTTTCCCGTAGATTGAAATGAAAGCAAACTAAAACGTCCTTTTTTATAATCGTAGCCATCTTGAGCATCTTCATAAACAATTGATTTTTCTTTGCCTTCTTTATAATACATATCAAGAGTAAGCTCATCAAATTCTAATTCACCAACATATTGTTGCACAGGATATTTTGGAATTATTGCACCTGCTTTTATAAATATTGGAATTTGATCAAATTTGGCATCTACCCAAATTTCTTTTCCTCCCTCAATATGTTCGTTTGTCCAATAATTATAATACTTTCCTCTTGGCAAATACATTCTTCTTCCAATAGAATTAGGTTCTAAAATAGGACATACTACAATTTGATTTCCAAACACAAATTCGTCATTTCGATAATGTGTTTGAGTATCTTCTTGATCAAAATATACTAAAGGTTTTAACATTGGTATTCCTTGTTCAATATATTGCCAGAACATAGTATATAAATAAGGTAATAATTGATAGCGTAAACTAACAAATTTTCTTGTAATATCAATTACCTCATCGTCGAAAGCCCAAGGTTCTTGGTTGCCATGATCGCCAGAAGAATGGGTTCTACAAAAAGGATGAAATACGCCCAATTGAATCCAACGCGCGTATAACTCTCCAGAAGGTTGTTCTGCAAAACCACCAATATCAGAACCGGTGAATCCCATTCCTGAAAGGGACATTCTTTGCACTTGGATATTGGCAATCCACAAATGTTCCCAAGTGGCTACATTATCGCCTGTCCAAGAAGAAGTGTAGCGCTGTGCACCAGAATAGGCAGAACGTGTAATAATAAAAGGTCTTTTCGGGTAGGCAAATCTTTTTACGCCATGGTATGTTGCTCTTGCCATTTGAGTTCCATAAATGTTGTGTGCTTTTCTATGACTACATGGATTTCCGTCATAATCATGTCGGACATCCATTGGAAAGGTTTTGTTGGGAACTTCCATTACGGCAGGTTCATTCATATCATTCCATACACCTTTTACTCCAATATCTGAAATTAGTTCTTTAAATAATCCTGCCCACCATTCTCTTACTAAAGGGTTTGTATAATCTGGAAAATTACATTCACCAGGCCATACTTTTCCTTTCATGTAAGGTCCATCGGCTCTTTTGCAGAAATAATCTTTTTCTAAAGCTTCATTATATATTGAATATGTTTTATCAATTTTAATTCCAGGGTCAATGATAACTACCGTCTTGAATCCGTCTGCAGCTAGTTCGGCAACCATTCTTTTTGGATCTGGAAAATACTCCTTATTCCAAGTAAAACATCTGAAACCATCCATGTAATCTATATCTAAATAAATGGCATCACAAGGAATTTTCAACTCTCTAAATTTGGCAGCTACCTCTTTGACATTGCTTTCTGGGTAATAACTCCATTTGCATTGGTGGTATCCAAGAGCCCAAAGTGGTGGTAATTCAGGTTTTCCTGTTAAATCGGTATACGTTGTAACTACGTCTTGCATTTGTGGACCGTAGATAAAATAGTAATTCATTTCGCCACCTTCAGCCCAAAAGCTAGTTACATTTCGTCGTTCATGACAAAAATCGAAAAAACTTCTAAAGGTATTGTCAAAGAAAATTCCGTAAGCGTTTTTGTTTTGTAAACCAATATAAAAAGGAACCACTTTATACAATGGCTCTTGCTCTTTTTGGAAAGCATATTGATCTGTGGCAAAATTTTCTAGTCGTTTCCCTTTTAGATTTAATTGGGTTGCTTTGTCGCCAAGACCATAAAAACATTCACCATCCTTTGAGGCCTTACTCATTTTTATAATATTTCCGCCGTATTCGTAGCTTTCTTCCCAGTGAAAACCAAGTTCGTCTTCAAGAATTATATTGTCATTCAAATCCAAAATAGACACTCTCAAATCGATTTTTTGAATTCGACATACTACTTTGCTTGTTTTTATTTGGTAAAAATTTTCAGATTCTGTTACTTGAAGAAAATTATAGCCATGGGAATGGCTTTTATCTATTGCATAAGAAAAATCATTGCTAAAATAACCTTTCGTAGTATATCTAAATCGAATTAAACTGTCTCTTAAAACTGTAACTTTTAATATTACGCTATTGTTAGTGTAAAACAAAACGGATTCTACGTCGTGTTCAAAAGCAACTATTTTGGTAGGATATAAGTCTCCTTTATATTCTAATTCGGTATTTGTAATCATTTTTGGGGGTATTTATTTTAATTGTATTCTGATTTTTCAAATTTACGAAAATACTTTATAAAGTACTGATTTCATTAATATTTTTGCGAAAACGTTATAGTAAAGCTAATCGAATTCAACGCTTATGCAATCTAAATTAATGAAGAACA
>JBIPNF010000130.1:0-7081 GCA_044373885.1 Flavobacterium sp.
ATTAAAATTGATTTGATGCAAAAACGTTTATTTGGTTATATTTTAAGAGTAATTAATGATAAGAATCAAAATATTGATTTAATTATTTCCAACAATCCTACAGCAAATAATACGGTTAAAAGTTTAAACATTATAATTGGCACTACTAAAGCAGTGGTTCCAATTAATAATACTAAATTTAATAACAAATGGATAAAATTAGGGTTGAAGTTTTCGTTAAGTCAAAAAACGCTGTTACTTTCGATTCAAGATGCTGTGGTACTTAAAAAGAATATAAGTTTTAAAAGTACAGACTCGTTTAAAGTGATGTTTGGGGCTAATAATTATAAGCAGTTTGCCTCTACAGATGTGCCAGATATGAGTATTCGAGACATCAAATTATATGGTAATAAAAAACTTAAGTTCCACTATCCTTTAAATGAAATTAACGGAGATTTTGCTTACGATGCTTTTAGTGAAAATAAAGCGATTGTAACCCATCCAAATTGGATATTGCGCAGACATCAAGAATGGCAAAAGGTTATTGATAATAAGGTAGACGGGACCCAATTGATAACAGCTGATACAGTTAATGACGTTCTGTATTTACTTAGAAATCAAGATTTATTAGTATATAATATTGAAAAGAATGAGCAAATAAAAATTAAATATAAAAATTCTCCCATTTATTTAACCTCAGATCACAGGGCTGTTTATAACTATCAAGACAAAAAAATATATTGCTATTTGATTGATAGAAATTTAGTTTCCAAATTAAATATTCTAACAGGAGTTTGGGAAGATGAAGCTGTTTATAATAAAGTAGGACATAAACAAAAATACCAACATCATAACAGTATTTATAGCACGGTTGATAATTCTATATATACTTTTGGGGGTTATGGTCAATATAACTACAATAATGAAGTTAGGCGTATTGATTTAAAACAAGGTTTTTCTGAAGTTTTAAAAACAGACTCCACCCTATTTCATCCTAGATATTTGGCTGGAATAGGGGAGCTTAACGACACTATCTATGTGTTGGGTGGATATGGCAGTGATTCGGGTAACCAATTGTTAAATCCAAAAAGCTATTTTGATTTATTAGGGTATTCCATCAAGGAAAAAAAGTTTGTGAAAAAATTTGAAATACCACATATAATAGATGAGATGATTGTGGGGAACAACATATGGATTGATGAAAAAAACAGAGATTTTTATGCATTAATTTCGGATAAAACAAAATCTAAAGGTTATTTACAAATATTGAAAGGAAATATTGATAATCCTAAAGTGGAATTAGTAGGAAGCAAAATACCCTATGCCTTTTTAGATGTGAAGTCTTTCGCAACTTTATATTATTTTCCAAAGAAAAAAAAGTTTTTGGCTTATACCTCTTTTTTAACAGATTCAATCCAAACACAATTTAAAATATATTCTATTGAATATCCTCCTATAGTTAAAAAAGACATCCCAGCTCAATTTGATATAAAAAATGTTAAATACATCTTTTATTATGTAGCCTTTTTTTTGATTGTTGTATCAGGACTTGTTTGGTATTTGTACTCAAAAAAACACAAGGCCAGAATTGATGTTAAAGGGAATGAAGTTGATATATTCCCTTTCAATGATTCTATTCCAAAAGTAGACGAAATTGATTTAGAACCCATTTCCGGCGATATGGATTATCAAATAATATTTTTTGGAGGTTTCCAAATTATAGATGATAAACAAAATGATATTACGTCTAAGTTTTCACCACTTTTAAAAGAACTATTTTTATTAATATGGTTGTATAGCCTTAAAAACAATAAAGGAATATCTCCTGAGAAATTAATTGAGATCTTATGGTATCATAAAGATACCAGAAGTGCTCAAAACAATAAATCTGTTAATATAGCTAAATTAAAAGTGTTATTAAATGAGATTGGGGGTTGTAAATTAACAAGTGATACGGGATACTGGAAAATTAAATATGATTCTAATATACTCAAAAATGATTATTTTGAAATAATGCAAATTTTGAGAGCCAAAAAAGGAATAAATAAAAAACATATCAAACATTTAATAAAAATAACTAAGAAAGGCCCCTTTTTGCTTAATTTAAATTACGAATGGTTGGATAGTTTTAAATCTGATATTTCGGATAGAATAGTTGATACTTTGTTAGATTTTGGAGAAAATTTCACTATTGAAGATGAACCAGATTTTATGATTAATTTGGCTGATTCTATATTTAATTTTGACCCAATAAATGAAGAAGCTATGTTTTTCAAATGCAAAGCTCAATATATAATGGGTAAGCACAGTTTAGCTGAAAGTACATTTAAGAAATTCGTAAAAGAATATGAAATTCTTTATGGACAAAAATATAAACATTCTTTTGTTGAAGTGCTCAATATGAACACAACAAAACTAGATTAAAATACTAGATAGGAATCATTGTATAACAATAAACAAATGGCATAAATGAGCATAACTTTTTAGGCTTAATAAAGTCAAAAAGTTATCTCCGATTTTAGTAAATAAACCGAAAAAAAGAAATACAAATCCTATCTTAATTTATAAGATATTTGTCCAAAGAATAGGTCGCAGCATATACCATACTAGGTTAAATTCAAAGATACTTGTCCATTGATTAGTAAGTTTTTAGTCAAAAAACACCATTTAAAATTTTAATCTAATTGTAATAAATTTTTTATTAGAATATATCAGTCTGTTTTATCTCCGATTTTATCTCTTTCTTCTTTAAAATGAAGTCTGCAAAATTCTTCCCTCCCAAAATTTGCTGTAAAACGGAATAGATTCTTCTCTTTTTATATTAATGTAATTATGGGTAATTGCGGACAATCAATAAAAACTTAAACCTCATTTTACAATCTAAATTGCCTTACCCACCAATTAATATTTTTTTGGAAAAAGTTTTTCCTGAAACTTTTCCAGCTACTATATATACTCCATTTTTTAACTGTTCTAAGTATATTGATTGAACGTTACTAATGTTTTTAATAGTAAACACTTTAGCGCCTAAAAGGTTGTAAATTTCAATGTTCAGCGGTTCAGCACTTGAATGTTGAATATTTAATCTTTTGGTTTGACTTTCATAAAAAATCATCAAATCTTTAACAACAAAGTCTTCAACACCTAATGTGAATTCTGAATCCCATGCCCCAGCATCATTGCCATCGTCACCAAAATCTATTGGACTGTCTATACCTACAGCTACATTGTCATAAATCACTTTTCCAAGCGTGGCATCAAAACGTAAATTTGAAGATGTCAAATTAGCAGCTATTCCGTTTGGAACAGTATTGTTTCTTACAAATGATATAAAATTCAATCTTGTATCTACATTATCACTTATCCACTGACCTATAGAATTAGTAAATGACTGTGTTCCACCCGGAGCGGAACCAAAATCACTAGAGACTCCTGCACCACCATTAATTTTGTTATTATAAAATAAACTATTTGACACAGAAATAGAGAAGAATGACGATCTAATCGCTCCTCCATAATCACTATTAGTACTTGAAATTTTATTTTCAAAAAAAGTACAGTTTGTAATGGAAACAGTAGGAAAAACAGTAGCTGTAGAAGGTCCTTCTGCAAAAATAGCCCCGCCACCGTCAGAACCTCCTATGCCTTGAGCTAAATTGTTATAAAAAGTTGTTCCTGTTATGGTAACTTCAGGTAGGATTGTTAAGGTTGCAAAAACACTTATAGCACCTCCACTTTTTCCTGCTTTATTATTTTTAAATAGTGAATTGGTAATCGTTAATTTTCCATTACTTATAGAAATAGCACCCCCCGAATAAGCAACTGGAGGTGATAAATTAACATTAACTGATGTACTATTGTCTGTAAAAGTACAATTGCTAAAATAAATATCTGAATCACCCGTTATTGAAAATACAGCTCCATTGGATACCGTTTTATTACTACTTCCCTGAAAGATTATATCCGCAAAAGAAACCGTTAATCCTGATGCTGTAAGTGCAAACATCTTAGCAACAGTTCCGCCATTAACTCCGTTAATAGTTGCATTATTCTGTCCTACAAAATAAACAGATTTAGATAGTGTAACTTGATCAACTTGGCTGATTGATCCCACTACAATAATTGTATCTCCATCAATAGCTGTTGCGATAGCGGTACTTAATGTAGGGAAAGCGCTAGCTTCACTCAAGCCATTATTAGTGTTTAATCCATCTGCTTTTACATAGTAAGTACTTGGTCCCTGAGAACCAAGTGTCTGGATTGTGTTAGATGCTGGAGAGGTACCTATTGCATTTTTCGCTTTTATCCTATAAAAATAGTTAGCTTGTTGCAAATCACTATCTGTATAGGATACTGTATTAGCAGGAAGCGTTGCTATTGTTTGAAAGCTAACCCCGTCTAATGAACGTTCTAAAATATAACTGGTTTCCTCTATAGAAATATCATACCAACTCAGCTCTACATATTTTTCTGTTTCAGAAAATTTATAATTTTTTACGGATAACTTTCCAGGAGTATCAGGTAATATACCATGCGTTTTTCTATCATTAAGTTGTGCCGCATATAGAGATTTTATTCTTAAAGTCTGTCCAGTTCCTTCAATATAACCTACTGGTTTTAAAAAAGGACCATTAGCATTTACATAGCCGGCTTTACAGCCAATAGCATAATTCTGCCCAATGGGTGGTTTTTGAACTACAATTTTATTTCTGGCTTCAGCATCAATATTCCAAGCTACACCATTGGTTAGCGTCCAACCGTGACCTGTTCCATAGTCTCCTCTATTGTGCAACCCTAAAACAAAACCAGCTCTTGTATTTCTCCAAGAAATATTATCAAAAAGCATTCCTTGCCCCCAACGTCTATGAGACTCAGAAGTGGTATAGTCACCAGTAGATGAACAATTGGTAAAAACAATTCCATTAACATCACTTGCCCCATTGGCAATAAATGAATGTCTACCATCTGAGGCTGTACAATTATTGAAAAGAATATTATTACAGTGATCGCCTACATTAAAATTATATCTCCACCCACCATCAAGTGGGCCGTGCACCTCCAGAACTTTGGTATCAATAACCGAACAACGAGTGGCTTCGTCAAATTTAACACCAGAATAACTCATTCTTAAAGTAGTTACACCTTTTATCCAAGAATTATCTACACCTACCATATTAATACATGTATAGACATGCTCTCTGCCCAAGACTCCAGAGGATTCTACAAAAATCCGTAAATTTTCAACGCCACACTCTTTTATTTGACTAGTTCCACTATTCTTATAAATGAATGATTGAGATAAGGATTTGTCTAACACATCGTAAATTGGTGTATCTACTTGAATTTTATTTCCATCAATTTTTGTAATATACCTATTAAAAACCAAATCTATTTCACCAGGTTGCCAAGGGGCGTCAATACCTACACCGCCATTTTCAACTAAATTTAACCATGCAGTTGTGCTAGGATGTCTTATGATGATATTATCGCCAATAGCAAGACCCGATACATTTTCAACTTCAATAGTTCTGCTACCAGCAGGGATGTAAGGACTAGTTATTTTTTTATTAGTTCCTGCAACTTCTGGTTTAAAACCGTTTTTGATATTCGTACCAATAGTAATTAAGGTTCGTGCGGAGGGTGTGTTTCCTACACCAACAATAACTGTATTTGATACAGGATCTTGACCATCGCCAGAACCACGAAGTACAACTCCACCTTTGTTAATGGTTAATACACCACTAACACGATATTCTCCTGGTAATAATAACAAAGCCCCTCTATGTCCATTAGAGTTAGGTGTAAGTGCTTCAACTTCGTCAATTGCAGCTTGAATATGTGCTGTATTATCACCAACTATAGGGCTTATTTGTTTAACAACTGCTACATTTGGTAATGCCGCTTCCCCATTTTTATAACCTGCAAAACTAAAATCAGGAATATGGTTACCGTCTTTGTCAGATACATAAGTTAACTGATTTGAATTATTAAAGAATAATATGGATGGTTCGTATTGTGCAAAAGTCAAGTTTAATCCCAACAGAAAGAAATAAATTGAAGAAAAAATTAGATAATTACTATTTTTCATAGTTTGGCTAGTATTGATTATAAATTTAGTTGAATAATTATGGTGTAAATTAAAATCAAAACTATTAATTATTCATTAATTATACATTAATGAATTAACTTTTTATGCCATTGGGTCTGACTTTGTTTTTGTAGATTGGAAATTATACCAATTGTAATTTTAAAATGGTCTAATCCATTTTAAAATTTTACAATGGTTAATACCTATAGACAATATATAGATTACAATTTATTGGACTCTACTATATTGCTAATCGGTATTATTAAGGCTCACAAAAAAAATAGGGGAGAAGCGATAAATTTGCATAAAAAATTAATGGATTTTCGATATTTTCTTCATTTCTGCCAAAAGGCTTGAAATATCATTTAGAAACTATCTTAAATTTCTTTATAAAACTTCATACAAATGCAAATGCAGAATCTTTTAATTCTAAAATAAAACTATAGAGCAACCCAAAGAGGTGTAGTTGATATGAAATTCTTTCTATATAGAATGGAAAAACTCTTTGCCTAATCCCAGAAATTTTATGTGACCCTTTATTTTGCTAAATCTTCTATCTTGGGTTTAATTCATTGGTCATTGAATAAGGGATGTCGCTTGCGTTAACTCCTTTGCTCTTATTCGGTTCCGAAGACATTCTTAAATTAAATGTTCCGCCATTCGTAATATCAGAATGATTCAAATAGGTTTTTGTGTGTGTTTTGCCATTTAGTTTTGCTTTTTGTACATACCGATTTTCTGCGCTATTATTTCCAGCATTTATCACAAATGTTTTACCGTTTTCAAGCTTAAGTGTCATCTTTTTAAAAAGTGGCGCTCCCAGCACATATTGATTCGTGCCAGGTGCAACTGAATACATTCCCATAGCCGAAAAAACATACCAAGCTGAAGTTTGTCCGTTATCTTCATCACCGCATAGTCCGTCAGGTGCTGGAGTGTACAATTTATTCATAATTTCTCTGACATGATATTGTGTTTTCCAAGGTTCTCCAGCATAATTATACAAGTAGGGCA
>JBIPNF010000014.1:0-22587 GCA_044373885.1 Flavobacterium sp.
TATTAATCTCGCTTAAAATAAGAACATTACATGATTACAATAAGAAAATATGCAGCAATTGACGTTGGTTCCAATGCGATGCGGCTTTTGGTTGCAAACATTATTGAAGAAGATGGAAAGGAAACCCAATTTAGCAAAAGTGCTTTGGTTCGGGTGCCAATTCGTTTGGGTCAAGATGCTTTTACTGTTGGTGAAATTTCCGAAGAAAATATCGATAGAATGGTTGATGCTATGAAAGCATTTAAGTTATTAATGAAGGTTCACAAAGTAGAAAAGTATATGGCTTGTGCAACTTCAGCAATGCGAGAGGCATACAATGGTAGGGAAGTTACAGAAATAATCAAAAAAAAAGCAGATATTAAAATCGAAATTATTGATGGTAAAAAAGAAGCGGCTATTATTGCTTCTACAGATTTACATTATTTATTGAAAACCGATAAAACGTATTTATATGTTGATGTTGGCGGTGGAAGTACCGAATTTTCATTATTTTCAAATGGAAAAATGATTGCTTCAAAATCCTTTAAAGCAGGTACAGTTCGTTTGTTAAATGACGTTGTAAGTGATTTGGTTTGGCTTGAAATTGAAAAATGGATTAAATCAAATACGGCAGATTTTGATGAGGTTACGTTAATTGGCTCAGGCGGAAATATCAATAAATTATTTAAAATGTCAGGGAAAATGCAAGACAAACCCTTGTCTTATATATATGTAAATTCACAATATGCCTTTTTAAATTCTTTAACCTATGAACAAAGAGTCTCTGAATTAGGATTAAATGCCGATCGAGCTGACGTTATTGTTTTGGCTACCAAAATTTACTTGAATGCAATGAAATGGAGTGGTGCTAGAAGTATTTACGTTCCTAAAATTGGACTTTCCGACGGAATTGTTAAGGCCATGTATTATGGAAAAATATAATCGTGATTAACTATAAATCCAAATCAAAGGTTTTTCTAAGTAAATCTAAATTTGGATTTTTTTCACTCAATCGATTGTACTTCTCCTGAGCTGTAAAAGCTTGCTTAGTTGAAACTTTTTCATTTACAATTACTTCAATCGTAATGTTATGATTGTGTAAATGACCTTTTAAATAGCCTAAAAGTCCGTTTAATTCAGTTTCAAAATCTATTTTTGAACCCTGATTTGGAAGTTCTAATGTAATATTTGTGCCGTTTAAAACGGGGTCGTTAATAAGTAATAACGATTCCATTATTTTATAGCCTTTATCTCCCAAACGTTGCGCATATTTGTTCCAATACAATAACATATCTGTTTCGTTAAAATCTTCTGTAGGCAGATGAATCGTTTCTTTTACAATTGCTTTTCCAGCTTCCAAAAGTTCTTTTTTGGCTCGTATACTTGCTAAAGAAAAGGCAGAAACTTTAGGCTCCGATAAAACATCAGAAGCTATTGTTTTTGAAAAAGTTAAAATATTTTTAGAAGTAACTGAGATTGTTTCTTCAATAGTAGTTAGTGGTTCAGGAATTTCAATTGTTTCAGGAATTTCATCTTTACTAATTACAATATTTACTGTTTCCGCAACAATAGATTTATCGGTAATTGAATAGTCTGATTTTCTGAAATGAGTTGGTGGAATTATATAAGATTCAACTTTTTTTTTTCTCCATCAACAGTGATAGAGCCTAATTGCATCAAACAAAGTTCCACGAGTAAACGCTGGTTTTGGCTTACTTTGTATTTTAAATCGCAGTCGTTGGCAATTTCGATACCTTTTAATAAAAATTCTTGTGATGTCTTTTGTGATTGATTTCCATACAATTGTTGTGCCTGTTCCCCAACTTCTAAAAGTAATAGGGTAGAAGGTGTTTTACTGACCAATAAATCTCTAAAATGAGATGCTAATCCCGCTATAAAGTGATGACCGTCAAACCCTTTAGACAGAATTTCATTGTAAGCCAACAATAATTCAGGGATCTTATTTTCTAATAATAAATTGGTGATAGTGATGTAGGTTTCATAATCAAGAACGTTCAAATTCTCGGTAACTGCCTGACGCGTAAGGTTATTTCCGCAAAAAGAAACTACTCTATCGAAAATTGATAACGCATCTCGCATAGCGCCATCTGCCTTTTGAGCAATAATATGTAATGCATCGTCTTCAAAAGATACACCTTGACTTTCGGCTACTTCAGCCAAATGTTCCTTGGCGTCTTTAACAGTGATTCTTTTGAAATCAAATATCTGACAACGCGATAAAATAGTTGGAATAATTTTGTGTTTTTCGGTCGTTGCCAATATAAAAATGGCGTGTTTTGGCGGTTCCTCTAACGTTTTCAAAAAAGCATTGAAAGCTTGTGCTGACAACATATGAACCTCATCAATAATATAAACTTTATATTGCCCGGTTTGTGGCGGAATACGCACTTGGTCAATCAAACTTCGGATATCATCTACAGAATTGTTTGATGCGGCATCCAATTCAAATACATTAAATGCAAAATCTTCTGTTGGGTCGTCATAACCTGGTTGGTTGATTTTACGTGCTAAAATTCGTGCGCAAGTAGTTTTTCCAACACCACGAGGGCCAGTAAATAATAGGGCAGAAGCCAAATGATTGGTTTCTATGGCATTCAACAAAGTATTGGTAATGGCTTTTTGTCCCACAACATCTTTAAATGTTTGAGGACGATATTTACGAGCCGATACTACAAATTGTTCCATGGAAAATTATTGGTTCACAAATATAGATTTAAAAATTCTAATTTAAAATTCTAATTTCTATAAATACCAAAAATTTTTAGAATTAAGATTTCAGATTTTGTAATCAAAACCTAAAAACAACAATCAAATTCACTCAATTTCTACATTATTCAATACTTTTGCTGCGATATTATTTGAATTAGCGGAACTCCCAGTAACAAAAACTCCCTTTTCTCCAAAAATAGATTCAATTCCATAAACAGTAGCTTCTTCATCGGGATTGTTTTCTCCATCATAGCGATATATATCAGTAATTTTATAATTTTTCGGATGATTTATGATTTCATTTTCATGAAGATTAAAATCCGTTACAAATCCATTTTCTTTCAATTCTTTTAAAGCATTTATTACGGTGGTGTAGTGGTATCGTGTTTCCATTATACAAGTATTTGATTCTTATAAATTTACAAAAAATAATATCTGATTAATTTATATTTATGTTAAAGTCTTTGGATAAAATAGCATTCAAAATCCATATATGTTGTAAATTTGCAACGCAGACCGCCTTATCGCCACGCTTTTGTGTGGAGGAAAGTCCGGACACCAAAGAGAAGCATAGCGGGTAACGCCCGTCATTTCGAGCTATCGAAAGAGGACAAGTGCAACAGAAAGTATGTACAGGTAAGGCTGTAGTGAAAACAGGTAAACTCTATGCGGTGAAATTTCAAGTATATCAATAGTCAAGGGCTTCTCGTCCGTTGTTGAAGGGTAGAAAGATAGAGCTCGCGAGTAATTTCGAGCCGAGATAAATGATAAGGCCACGTTCAGACGTGGACAGAACCCGGCTTACAGGTCTGCTTTTTTTAAATTATGATTTTTTATTTAACCGAGAATAAATGACACTATCTATAAATTTACCTTCAAAAAATTCATTTTCTTTTAAATGGGCTTCTTTTACAAATCCATTTTTTTGTAATACTTTTTCCGAAGCACCATTTTCAGGTTCAATAACGGCTTCGATGGAATGCAACTTCATTTCATTGAAACCAAATTCTACAGCTATTCCCACCGCTTCAGAAGCAATTCCTTTTCCGTGAATTTCGGGAAGTAGCATATAGCCAATTTCAGAACGATAATGTTCGCGTTTGGTTCTGTAAAAACCAATTATACCAAGTAGTTTTGAACTTCCTTTAATTGTTATTCCCCAATTTATCGCCTCGTTATTTTCGATTCCAGAATCAATCATAGCAAGGTGAACCATAGCTTCTTCAAGGTTTTTAACCAAAGGCCGTGGAATGTATTTCATATTTTCGGCATCAGAACGCATTGTAAAAATTTCTTGCAGATCATTCTTAACTATGCGACGTAGCAGAAGACGGTCGCTTTCTATATTTGGAAATGGATTGAAATTAAGTACTAACATCGGTTGGGCTTTATAAAATTTCAATTGAATATTCCGATTGAAATTGTTCGTTAATTCCAATAATTTGGATCCCTTCTTTTTCTGATAATTCGCCTGAATTTGTTATTGTATCGGCATATCCAAACCAAGGTTCCAAACAAATATAAGGCGCTTTTTGTTTGGTCCAAATTCCAAATGATGGAAAATCTTCAAATTTAATTTTGAGAAATGGAATGTTATTTTCAGTTATTGTAATTGCTTTAGACTCTAATTCTTTAAAAATTAACGCGTCATTTTCAAATAAGGAATAGGAAAGTGGCAAACAATTTTTTTCCATTGGCAATGAAATAGTTTTGTTGGAAATCAAATCGTTTTCAAGTTGAAAGCACAATAGTTTTTCTGATTTCTCAAATTCCAAGGCGTAGCTATCAAATTCATTTGGCAGTGCAAATGCGGGATGTGCCCCAATTGAAAACGGCAATTCAAAATCATTTGTATTAATAACTTTATACCCTATTTTTAAACTTGAATTTGCAAGGGTATAACTGATTTGTAACTCAAATTTAAACGGATAATTCTCTAAGGTTTCTGGGTTGTTTGTAACTGAAAAAACCACACTTTCTGGTGATTTTTCAATAATATTGAATTCCATTGTATTAGCAAAACCATGTCGGAACAAAGAATATTTAGTACCATTATAGGAATACTGATTTTCTTTTAAACAACCTACAATTGGAAATAAAACAGGAGAGTGTTTGCCCCAAAATTCAGGGTTTCCTTCCCAAATATATTCTTTTTTATTCGAATTTTTTAGCGAAATTAATTCTGCACCTAATGGATTTATTATTGCAGTCAAATTGGAATTTGATATTGTTGTTTTCAATGATATATATTTTGTGTAAATGTATTTAAATCTAAGATATTGTAACTAAATATTCAATAAATTTTGTTAAAAATAGTCCTATTTGAATAAAAAGTAGCAACTTTGAAATTCGTTTTGTTTTAATTATGAATTTACAACTCAATTGTGTGTAACATTTATTGGAATGATTCGTTTTTATCTAAAATTTTAAAAACTTATAAATGAAAAACCATTTTACCAAAGCCATTTTATTCTCGGCTTTTTTTTTCGGAACTTTAGCTGCAATTGCCCAGCAAGCAACAACTGCAGAAACCAAATCGGTTTCAAACTATAATTATCACGATGCCTTTGGTCCCAATTTTTACACAAAAAATGGAACTGCAACGCGATCAGCGAGCGGTCAACCGGGAGAAAAATATTGGCAAAACAGAGCGGACTATCAATTAACAGCCAACTTGAATGATAAAACAAGCGAAATTATTGGTACCGAAACTTTAACCTATACCAACAACAGTCCCGATAAATTGTCTTTTTTATGGATGAATGTGGATCAAAATTTATTCAAAACTGATTCCCGTGGAAATGCTGTAATTCCTGTGAATGGTAGTCGTAACGGTGCAAGAGGTGAAAAATTTGAGGGTGGTCACAAAATCAAGTCTATTAAAATTGTTTCTGTTATTGGCGGAAAATCTGTTGAAAAAGAAGCTAAATTTGAAATCAATGATACCAGAATGAAAATCGTTCTTCCTCAAGATTTGAATGCTAACGGCGCTTCATTGAAAGTTAAAATTGAGTTTTCTTACATTTCTCCTAAATACGGTTCGGATAGAACAGGAGTTTTAGATACTAAAAACGGTAAAATTTTCACCATTGCACAATGGTATCCAAGAATGTGTGTTTATGATGATGTAAGAGGTTGGAACACGCTTCCTTATCAAGGAGCTGGTGAATTTTACTTAGAATACGGTGATTTTGATGTAACAATTACTGCTCCTTCTAATCACGTTGTAGTTTGTTCTGGGGAATTGGTAAATCCAAAAGATGTCTATTCTATTGCGCAACAAAAACTTTGGGTAGCTGCTGCAAATAGTGATAAAACGGTTGTAATCCGTTCGGCCGAAGATGTTGTAAATGCCGTTTCTAAACCATTGGCTAAACCAACATTAAACTGGCATTTTAAAATTAAAAATTCACGTGATGTTTCGTTTGCTTCTTCAGCTGCTTTTATAATTGATGCTGCAAGAATTAACTTACCAAGTGGCAAAAAATCACTTGCAATATCAGCATATCCAGTTGAAAGTGATGGGACTGACGCTTGGGGACGTTCAACAGAATATACTAAAACATCTATTGAAAATTACTCTAAAAGATGGTTTGAATATCCTTATCCTGCCGCTACAAATGTTGCTGGAAATGAAGGGGGAATGGAATATCCAGGAATCGTTTTTTGTGGTTGGGAATCAAAAGGAGATCAATTATGGGGCGTTACTGATCACGAATTTGGTCACATTTGGTTTCCAATGATTGTAGGTTCAAACGAGCGTTTATTCGCTTGGATGGACGAAGGGTTTAACACTTTTATAAATTCTTTGAGTTCGGTAGATTTCAATAACGGAGAGTACAAATCGCCTGATACAGATATGCATCAAATGGCTGAAGCTTTTACAAGACCTACAATTGAACCAATTATGACAGCTCCAGACGGCTTTAAAGAAACAAATATGGGAATATTAGCGTATTACAAGCCTTCATCAGGGTTGGTAATGTTGCGCGAACAAATTCTTGGAAAAGAACGATTTGATACTGCTTTCAAAACGTATGTAGCACGTTGGGCATTTAAACATCCAACTCCAGATGACTTTTTCAGAACTATTGAAAACGTTGCTGGTGAAGATTTAAATTGGTTTTGGAGAGGTTGGTTCATTAACAATTGGCGTTTTGACCAAGCAATTACAAAGGTTAAATATGTGAAAAACAACCCGCAATTAGGCGCTGTTATTTCTATTGAAAACCTTGAAAAAATGCCGCTTCCAGTTGTTTTAGATATTAAGTTTAAAAGCGGAACCGTTACTCGTGTAAAATTACCTGTTGAAGTTTGGCAGAAAAATGCAGATTGGTCTTTCAAAAGTAATTCTACTGAAGAAATTGAAACCATCACATTGGATCCAGATCACGTTTTTCCTGATGTAAACAGCTTAAACAATGTTTGGAATGCTGATAAAGGTGAATTAGAAAAAGATGTGATTTTAGATAATTATTTTGGAAATTTTTCAAGTGCAATGATTCCAATCAAAATTAATTTTACAGAAGAAGAAGGAATGCTTGTTGCCAATGCAACTGGACAACCAAAATTACCATTAGAAATCGCGGGTAAAGATAAATTTACATTCGAACAAGCTGGTTTAACAATCCAATTCAACGAAAGTAGAAGCGAATTCAATTTGATAGTTAACGGACAAACCTTCTTGTTTACAAAAGACAAATAGGGTTTTCACTATTAATTCTAACAAAAACACCAACTGAAAAGTTGGTGTTTTTTTATATAAAAATATTTTTTAAGACGGTATTTGTTGGCTCAAACAATGTAATGTTCCAAATCCCCAAATCAAATCAATGGCATTAATTCCGATGATTTCTCTGTTAGGGAAACATTCTGCTAATATGTTCAAAGCAATTCTGTCCTTGGCATCATTGAAAGTAGGAACCAAAACACAATTGTTTAAAATCAAGAAGTTTGCATAACTCGCAGGCAAAACTAATCCATCGAAAATAATGCGTTTCGGCATTGGTAGTTCAATGATATTAATTGGTTTTCCATCTTCTAATTTTGCGTTTTGCAATCGTTTTAAGTTGTCTTGCAAAGGTTTATAATTGCTGTCTTCTGTATCTGATTCCACAATGGTTACCACTGTATTTTCATTTACAAAACGACACAAATCATCAATATGACCGTGCGTATCATCGCCTTCAATTCCGTTTCCAAGCCATATAACATTTGTAATTCCGAGGTATTCTTTAAAAACAGCTTCGTAATGTTCTTTCGTGAAATTTAGATTCCGAACCTGAATTGTGGGATGCATCAAACATTCTTCCGAGGTAATAAGCGTTCCTCTACCGTTGGTTTCAATCGCGCCACCTTCTACAATCACGGGTTTTCCGTTATAACTAACTTGTGTTAATGGAAGTTGTAACGCTTCGGCTACTTTTGAAGGTATAAATTTATCTAATTGAAAGTTTTTATATTTTGCCCAACCGTTAAAGTTGAAGTTTAACGCTTCTCGTTTGGAACCATTTTTTACAATAATTGGTCCCGAATCGCGCATCCAACTTCTATTAGTTTTGTGAATGATAAAAGAAACTGTTTTCAATTTCACTTCTGCAATTTCAAGCATTCCGATTACTTTTGCTTTCAGATTTTCATCGGCAACAATCAAAACAACCTCTTCAAAAGAGGTCACTTTTTTGATAAATTCTACAAAAGCCCATTGAATCGCTCCATATTTTCCTGGCCAATCGTTACCATTATGAGGAAAACAAAGCAAAATCCCTTGTTGGTTTTCCCATTCTGCTGGAAATCTTCTTGAATTCATCATTATTCTATGGCTCTTTTTGTAAGATCTCCAAAAGCATCAATTCTTCTGTCTCGAAGAAATGGCCAATTCTGACGCACATTCTCTTGTAAATCCAAATCGACTTCCGCAATCAGAATTTCTTCTTTATCGTGTGAGGCTTGTGCCAATATTTCACCCTGTGGTCCTGCAATAAAAGAAGAACCCCAAAATTGAATTCCCGATGTATTTGGAAGGTATTGCTCTAATCCAATTCTGTTGGCAGCAGCAACATAAACACCATTTGCAACAGCGTGTCCCTTCATAACATTCATCCAGGCCCCGTGTTGATTTTCTCCATATTGGTCTTTTTCCAACGGATGCCAACCAATTGCTGTTGGATAAAATAACACTTCAGCCCCTTGTAAAGCCGTTAATCGAGCTGCTTCAGGAAACCATTGATCCCAACAAATTAGCGTTCCAATTTTTCCTTTATTTGTAGGGAAAGCTTTGAAACCCAAGTCACCAGGCGTAAAATAGAATTTTTCGTAAAAATGAGGATCATCTGGGATGTGCATTTTGCGGTACAATCCTGCTTCCGATCCATCGGTATCAATAATATAGGCGCTGTTGTGGTAAATTCCTGCCATTCTTTTCTCGAAAAAAGGAACAATAATAACTACTCCCAATTCCTTTGACAAAGCGCTAAAAGCTACAAACGAAGTACTGTAAAGTGGCTCTGCCAAAGCAAAATTATCAACATCTTCACTTTGACAAAAGTAATGACTGCTGTACAATTCAGGCAACGAAATTACTTCGGCACCCATTTTTGCAGCCTCACGAACCCAAGACAAACATTTTTTAAGGTTGTTCTCCGCAACATCATTCAGGTTTAATTGAATAACCGCTATTTTGTATTTATTCTTTGGCATCACTAAATATTTAGAGTGCAAAAATAGTTATTTTTATAAAAAGTAGGAGCAAAGTGATTTATAAAATTTAAAATGCATTTGAAGCAAGAATGACCAAAGTTCTATTAAAGAATTAATATATATCTTTTATATTATAATTTCAAGGGAATTTCGTTTGAATTGGTGAAATTAATTTAACAACTTTTAAGGTAATTATTAACGGTGGTATGAAATATAAAGTCTTAAATTTACATATAATGAGAATTAATTTTTTATAAGTTTATGTAAATCAGAATATTATGATTTAAAAAAGGTAAGTGGTTAAAAAAAGAATTTGATTTGTTAAATGAACTGAAATTAAGTAATAACTAAAAATTAGAAATTATGAAAACAGTGATGGTAATGTTATTTTTAAGTTTGACGACTTCTTTTTATGCCCAAGTTAAGAAGGGGGAAGTTGATAATCAAAGTATGAAGCCTGAAGAACTGCCCGAAATTGTTATCAAAGCCGCGGGTAAAGATTTTTCAATTTACATACCTGATAAAAATCCAGATCAAAATGTTAGGTTCCTTCAGGATAAATTCATTGCGTATGATTTGGGTAAAGATTATGAAGGATATGAGTCGTATTTAGTAACTATGGAAACCGATAATGGCTCATTGGCAGCGACTTACAATGAAAATGGAAAGCTTACAAGTGTTGTTGAACACTACGAAAATGTTAAGCTTCCAAGTGCTGTGATTTTTTCAATTTATAAAAAATATCCCGGTTGGCGAATTGTAAACGATCAATTTCTATATACGCAAGAAGACGGTGATATTATTAAAAAACAATACAACCTCAAAGTCAAAAAGAACAAGAAAACACGCAGATTAGTGGTACAGCCCAACGGTGAAATCATTAGAGGATTCGAATAATTGTAGATTTTAGAAAATGAAAATGAGTTTGGTACTTTAATTTACCAAACTCATTTTCTTTAATAAAGTTGTTGAGGTTTAACTTTCAATCAATTCCGATTGGTTTCTAAAAACCAATTGTCCGTCGAAACAATCAATTAAAATAACGCTATCAACGGTGATTTTACCTGAAAGAATTTCTTTTGATAATTCGTTTAAAACCTCTTTTTGTATAACACGTTTTACTGGTCTTGCGCCAAATTGAGGGTCGTACCCTTTTTCGGCGAGATAGTTAATCGCTTCCGGAGTTGCATCCAAAGTAATTTGTTGTTTGGCTAACATTTTGGTAACCGATTTCAGTTGCAATCCAACAATTTCTTTGATGTTCTCATTTGTAAGCGGCGTAAACATTACAATCTCGTCAATACGATTGATAAATTCTGGGCGCACCATTTGCTTCAATAAATTCAAAACTTCATTTTTGGCCACTTCGGTTGCTGCTTCTATTCCACCTTTCAAATTCTCAAATTTTTCTTGAATAATTTCGCTTCCCATATTGGAAGTCATTATGATAATGGTGTTTTTGAAATCTGCCAAACGCCCTTTGTTGTCTGTCAATCTTCCTTCATCTAAAACTTGTAACAAGATATTAAATGTGTCGGGATGTGCTTTTTCGATTTCGTCTAATAATATCACAGAATACGGTTTTCTCCGAACAGCTTCTGTTAATTGTCCCCCTTCTTCATAACCAATATATCCCGGAGGAGCACCCACTAATCGGCTTACGCTGTGGCGTTCTTGGTATTCACTCATGTCAATTCGGGTCATTGAATTTTCATCGTCAAAGAGGTATTCTGCCAAGGCTTTTGCCAATTCTGTTTTTCCAACTCCTGTTGTACCAAGGAATAGGAATGTTCCAATTGGTTTTTTAATGTCTTGTAGTCCTGCACGACTTCTACGAACGGCATCACTAATAGCTTCAATTGCTTCTTCTTGTCCTACAACTCTTCGATGCAATTCGGCTTCCAATTTCAACAATTTTTCTCGTTCTCCTTGTAGCATTTTTACGATTGGAATACCTGTCCATTTGGCCACCACTTCTGCAATATCTTCTCGGGTAACTTCTTCTTTTATCAATGAAGTTCCCAATTGATTTTCCTGTAATTGTTTTTGAAAAACACTTAGTTTTTCTTGTGCTTCTTTTATTTTACCATATCGAATTTCAGCCACTTTTCCATAATCGCCATCTCGTTCGGCACGTTCGGCTTCGTATCTAAAGTCTTCAATCTCTGTTTTTATGTTTTGAATGTTGTCCACGACATCTTTTTCAGATTTCCATTTGGCATAAATTTCGTTTCGGTCTTCTTTTAAATTGGCCAAATCCATTCCCAAAACACGAAGTTTGCTTTCGTCTTTTTCTCTTTTTATGGCTTCAATTTCGATTTCCAATTGCATGATTTTACGATCCAAAACATCTAATTCTTCAGGTTTCGAATTGATTTCCATTCGTAATTTAGAAGCCGCTTCATCAATTAAATCAATAGCTTTGTCTGGCAAAAACCGATTGGTAATGTACCGTTGCGACAATTCTACAGCTGCAATAATGGCCTCGTCTTTTATTTGAACTTTGTGGTGGGTTTCATATTTTTCTTTGATTCCACGCAAAATTGAAATGGCACTTTCGGTTTCTGGTTCTTCGACCATAATTTTCTGAAATCGGCGTTCCAACGCTTTGTCTTTCTCAAAATATTTTTGATATTCGTCTAATGTGGTTGCTCCAATGGCCCGAAGTTCGCCTCTTGCCAATGCAGGTTTCAAGATATTAGCCGCATCCATTGCGCCTTCGCCACCGCCAGCACCAATTAAAGTATGAATTTCATCAATGAACAAAACGATGTCTCCTTCGGCAGCGGTAACTTCTTTGACCACTGATTTTAATCGTTCTTCAAATTCGCCTTTGTATTTTGCACCCGCAATTAAAGCACCCATATCCAAAGAGAAAATGATTTTATCTTTGAGATTTTCGGGTACGTCGCCATCTACAATTCTGTGGGCTAATCCTTCGGCAATGGCGGTTTTTCCAACGCCAGGTTCACCCACTAAAATCGGATTGTTTTTGGTTCGTCGGGTTAAAATTTGCAGAACCCTCCTAATTTCTTCATCGCGCCCAATTACAGGATCTAATTTTCCGCTTTGCGCTAATTCGTTTAAGTTTTTGGCATATTTATTCAAGGCATTGTATGTTTCTTCTGCCGAGGCTGAGGTAACTCGTTCTCCTTTTCGTAATTCATCAATGGTGGCTTTTAGTTCTTTTTCGGTAACGCCTTGGTCTTTTAGAATTTGTGCGACTTTGCTTTTTGAACCAAAAATTGCCAATATCAAATGTTCTACAGATACAAATTCATCGTTCATTTTTTTGGCAATGATTTCTGCTTCGTTTAATGTCGTGTTGGCAGTTCTTGAAAGCATGATTTCGCCTCCAGAAACTTTAGGAAAACTTTGGATGGTACTTTCTAAAATTTGTATAAAAATAGGTACATTAACGTTCAGTTTTTTCAATATAAATGGGGCTACATTTTCATCCACTTCAAAAATTGCTTTGAAAATGTGTTCGTTTTCAATTTGCTGTTGCCCGAAACTTTGAGCCATTTGCTGTGATAGTTGAATGGCTTCCTGCGATTTGATTGTAAATTTATTTATATTCATAATAGTACTATTTAATTGTTATTTAGATAACTTTGCAAATGAAAGTCAATTTATATTCCAATTTGATTTTTCGGACAAAATGACTGTATTTGATGGTTGTTTTTTAGTTTTAATTCAATAAAAAAATAAATGAGCATTTTTGATACTATTTTCGGAGCTTCAGAACAAAGCAGTACCCCTTTAATAATAAAATGGATTCCACTCGAAGATTTGGGACAATTAAATGAAATTATTTTGCTTTCTGATGAAAAACCAGTTGTTATTTTCAAACATAGTACTCGATGCAGTATTAGTAGAATGGCATTGAAACAATTTGAAAAGGAATATGATTTATCTGACAATGAAGTTACGGCTTATTTTTTAGATTTAATAGCTTTTCGAGACATTTCTAATGAAATTGCTTCCCGTTTTGGAGTAGTGCATCAATCACCACAATTGTTATTAATAAAAGAAGGGAAGTCGGTTTATGATGTTTCTCACAGTGCCATCGATGCCGCAGAATTAAAATCTAAAATTTAGTTACAATTGTTTGATAAAGTAGCAATGAGCGACTATTTCCTTGATATTGAGCACAACGGAATTACATTTGGTGAAAACGAAATCAGTTATAAAGAATTCGAAAATTGCACTTTTACAAACTGTGATTTCACCAATTGTGTCTTTATGGCTTCCACTTTTATTGATTGTAATTTTAATAATTGCAACTTTAATGCGGCCAAAATTAATCACACTTGTTTGAGAACGGTATTTTTTAATAAATGTAAAATTAGCGATGTCAATTTTGCAATGATTGATAAGTTTATCTTTGAAATTCACTTCAAAGATTGCATTTTAGACTTTTCTAAATTCTATGCGTTGAAGATGAAAGGTTTTACGTTTACGAATACAAGTCTTGTAGCTGTTGATTTTATGGGCACTGATTTGACAGAAGTAGTGTTTGAAAACTGTGATTTGTATCGAAGTGAATTTGATAAAGCCATTGCTAATAAAACGAATTTTAAAACGAGTTTCAATTATACTATCAATCCTGCAAAAACCAAAATCAAGAAGGCAATTTTTGCATTAGAAGGCTTAAAAGGATTGTTGGCGACACATGATATTATTGTGAAATAAAGAATTTACAACTTTTTTTCTAATTTATAATCTTCCATCAAATAGCCAAAATCCAACTCAATATCTTCTTGTCCCACTTTTTCAAAACCTAATTTTTCATAGAATTTGTAAGCCGTATTGTACCGATTTACATTTAATGAAATGAATAAATCGTTGTTTTCTAGTGCAAGTTTTTCTACTGTTGCAATAAGTAATTTACCTGCGCCTTTTCCTTGAGATTCAGGAAGCATGTAAATTTTGTGCAATCGGGTTTTATTTTCATTCAAATAATGGTGCTCATAAGATGCAAATCCTAAGCAAATGGAATCTTCTTTAACCAATAAAAAACGATGATTTTTAGTGCTGAAATTATCATTTAGAGCGGCATTGGAATAGAATTTTCCCAACATATAATCCAATTGCGCTTTTGAAATTATGGAGCCGTAGGCATCAGGCCAAGTTATTTGAGCAATTTCACGAATTACAGTAAAGTCAGAAGGTTTTGCCTCAGAAATTGAAATCATTTTAAAAATAAGATTTAGAATTATCCGTGCATGGTTTCTCGTTTTCCATAATTCGCAATTACAGAAGCCTCGAATTCAATCCATTCACGCCATCTTTTTTCAACATCAATTCCGTGCCCATATTTTCTAGCGTAAGTAATAAAAGTAGTATAATGAGCGGCTTCACTTTCCATCAAATCTCTATAGAAAACAGATAATTCTTCGTCATTGATGTTTTCGGATAGTACTTTGAAGCGTTCGCAACTTCTGGCTTCAATCATTGCAGAAAACAGCATCCGTTCTACAAAACCAGAAACCCGGCTTCCATTGTTGCTTTTCTTCATATATTGGGCTAATTCGCCAACATATTCATCTTTGCGTTCTCGCGCCAGGGTTAGTCCACGCTTTTTGATAATATCGTGAACCATCTGAAAATGCTCGATTTCTTCTTTGGCCAAAGCCAACATGTCCGAAACCAAATCAGGATATTCAGAGTTAATTGTGATGATTGTAATGGCATTTGAAGCAGCTTTTTGTTCGCACCAAGCGTGGTCTGAAAGAATTTCTTCGATGTTGGTTTCCACAATATTCACCCAACGAGGGTCTGTTGGTAATTTCAATCTTAAAACTGACATATATTTTAGTTTAAAGTTTAAGGTTCAAAGTTTAAAAGTAATAGAACTTCAAACCTTAAACTGCAATCTGTTTTTAGAATACAAACATGGCTCTTTCTCCCATCATTTCATTTACTTCGTCTGCAACTTGCTCAATTACAGATTCATCTGTATGGTTCATTAAAACCCTGTCAATTAATTCAACAATCGTTTCCATATCACTTTCTACCAATCCACGAGTGGTAATTGCTGGAGTTCCAATTCGGATTCCTGAAGTTACAAATGGTGATTTATCATCAAATGGAACCATATTTTTATTTACAGTAATTTCGGCTTTCACCAATGCATTTTCAGCTTCTTTACCTGTAATATTTTTATTTCTTAAGTCAATTAACATCATGTGATTGTCAGTTCCTCCAGAAATTAAATCGTAACCTCTTTTCATAAATGCTTCCGCCATTGCTTTTGCATTTTTTTGTACTTGCATTGAATAACGGAAAAACTCATCGGTCAAAGCTTCTCCAAATGCAACCGCTTTTGCAGCAATAATATGCATTAAAGGACCTCCTTGATTTCCTGGAAATACTGCTAAATCTAATAAAGACGACATCATTCTAATTTCCCCTTTTGGAGTTGTTAAACCGAAAGGATTTTCAAAATCTTTACCCATTAATATTAAACCGCCTCTTGGTCCACGCAACGTTTTGTGAGTTGTAGTTGTTACAATATGACAATGAGGAATTGGGTCATTCATTAATCCTTTTGCGATTAATCCAGAAGGATGTGAAATATCAGCTAATAAAAGCGCACCAACGCTATCCGCAATTTTTCTGAAACGTTCAAAATCCATATCACGACAATAAGCAGAGGCTCCAGCGATGATTAATTTTGGTTGTTCTTTTGTAGCAATTTCTTGAATTTTATCATAGTCAAAACGACCTGTTTCTTTTTCAACACCATAAAACGAAGGAGTGTACAAACGACCTGAGAAATTTACTGGTGAACCGTGCGTTAAATGTCCGCCATGTGACAAGTCAAAACCTAAAATTTTGTCTCCAGGTTTCAAACAGGCGTGGTAAACGGCAGTGTTTGCTTGAGAACCAGAGTGTGGCTGTACGTTTGCATACTCGGCGCCAAAAAGTTCTTTTGCTCTATCAATCGCAATTTGCTCTACTATATCAACCACTTCACAACCTCCATAATATCTTTTTCCAGGATATCCTTCGGCATATTTATTGGTCAAACAAGAACCTGCAGCTTCCATTACCTGGTCGCTTACAAAATTCTCTGAGGCGATAAGCTCAATTCCGTGAATTTGTCTGTCTTGTTCTTCTAAAATAAGGTCGAAAATCTGGTTGTCGTGTTGCATTTTGCTGTAGATGTTAATTTTTATGCAAATTTACAAAAAAAAGGTTTGTATAAATTTTAGATTATGATATATTTGGTACATATTTTTCAACAAACTAATTAACATAAAAATGCCAATAACAGCAAACGAACCTAATAGAAAATCGTGGTTAGAAGTTCCTCAAGAAAGTGATTTTCCAATTCAAAACATTCCTTTTGGAGTATTTTTGACTCGTGAAAATGTGGTTACAGTTGGGACAAGAATAGGTAATTTTGCAATAGATTTAGGCGCTTTGCAGCAATTAAATTATTTTGAAGACATCGAATTAACGGACGATATGTTCATGCAGGACACTTTGAATGATTTTATTTCTGATGGTCAAAAAACGTGGCGCTTGGTTCGGAATCGGATAGCAGATATATTTGATGCTGAAAATCCTAAATTACGAGATAATGTAAAACACCGAAAAGTAGTCATCTTCAATTTGAATGAAGTTGAAATGCAACTTCCTGTATTAATAGGAGACTATACCGACTTTTATTCCAGTAAAGAACATGCAACCAACGTAGGAAAAATGTTTCGTGATCCCGAAAACGCATTGTTGCCCAATTGGCTTCACATTCCTGTTGGCTACCACGGCCGAAGTTCAACCATAATCCCTTCTGGAATTCCTGTTCATAGACCAATGGGGCAAACGCTGCCAAATGGTGAAACAACCCCAGTTTTTGGGCCTTCACGATTGATTGATTTCGAATTAGAAACGGCTTTTATTACTACAGATGTAAATGTAATGGGTGAAAATATTCCAATTCACGAAGCTGAAGACTATATTTTTGGGATGGTTTTGTTAAATGATTGGAGCGCTCGTGACATTCAAAAATGGGAATATGTGCCACTTGGTCCATTTTTAGCGAAGAATTTTGCTTCCTCTATTTCACCTTGGATTGTTACAATGGATGCATTAGAACCTTTTAGAACTAAAAGTCCAAAACAAGAGCCAACACCGCTTCCGTATTTGCAACAAAAAGGAAAGCATTCATTTGATATTAATTTAGAAGTTGCAATTCAACCTGAAAATGAAGAAGCAACAGTAGTTTCTAAAACTAATTTTAAATATATGTATTGGACAATGAGCCAACAATTGGCACATCATACGTCTAATGGCTGTAGGGTAAATTCAGGAGACATGATGGGTTCAGGAACTATTTCAGGACCAATGCCAGATAGTTTCGGATCAATGTTAGAATTGACTTGGGGAGGAAAAAATCCTATTACCTTAAAAGATGGAACAGAAAGAAAATTCATTAATGATTATGATACTGTAATTATGAAAGGATTTTGTCAAAATAGCCATGTAAGAATTGGTTTTGGGGAAGTTTCAAGTAAGTTATTACCGCCATTCGTTAGAAAATAATTCAAAAACACAACAATTTAAGCCTACTTGTTTTGAAACGATTAGGCTTTTTTTTATTTTAGATCGATTTTACACAAAGAACTTTCATTTTGAATTCATTAAAAATCCCCTCTAAAAAATGAAGTTCTAATTTATTTTAGGGATTAAAAAGTGAATATTCACAATAATGAAATTTAATCTTAGCAATATATTTTAATTGATTTCAGAATTATGTACTATTGCAACATGATTGAATCTAGTTTACATACAACTTCTTTTTCTCGGAAAAATACACCCATGACTTCTCCCGGAGTTCGGATACTTTAATCATAGTTCCATTTTTAGTATTTTTTATTCATTTATTATTCTGTCATTTTGAAATCATTATTTTATTTTTCTGGATTTTATATTCTACCAAGAATAATTATCATTCTTACAAATATCAATTTAGCTACAAATCAAAAACTCAACTTTTGAAATGAATATCTCTATCGAAATAACTAAAGAGAAACATTATTGTTATTCACAAGAAATATGTGATACTATTGAAAAATCTGCTCAATTACGGGGAACAGGAATTGCAAAACGAACTCCCGAATACATTCAGAAAAAGATGGAATCGGGCGATGCAATGATTGCTTTAGACCAAGGAAAATTTGTTGGCTTTTGTTATATCGAAAGCTGGCAACATGGAAAATTCGTTGCCCATTCGGGGCTAATTGTTCATCCCGATTACAGGAATTTAGGTTTGGCCAAAGAAATTAAGTCCAAGGTTTTTGACTATTCTTTAAAAAAATATCCAGATGCAAAAATATTTGGAATTACAACAGGTTTGGCAGTAATGAAAATCAATTCTGATTTAGGTTACAAACCAGTTCCTTTCTCTGAATTGACCAGCGATCCGAGTTTTTGGGCTGGTTGCAAAACATGTACTAATTTTGAAATTCTTAAAAGCAAAGAAAACAAAATGTGTTTGTGCACTGGAATGTTATATGACGGAAAAGAAAAACCAAATACGGTTCAAAAACATCCTTTTAACCTTAAAGTTCTCAACAGATTAAAATCAATTAAACAAGCACTTTTCTTAAAAAAATAGAACATGAAAAAAGTAGTATTGGCTTATAGCGGCGGTTTAGACACTTCTTATTGCCTGAAATATTTAATAAAAAACGGATACGAAGTAGATACAGTTCTTGTAAATACAGGTGGTTTTTCTGATTTGGAACTTAAAGCCACCGAAGTTAGAGCTTACGAATTGGGAAGTTCAAAACATACCAATCTTGATATTATTGAAAAATATTATGAAAAGGCAATTAAGTATTTGATTTTTGGAAATGTTTTAAAAAACAATACGTATCCATTATCTGTGAGTGCAGA
The DNA here is from genome assembly GCA_044373885.1 of Flavobacterium sp. Classification (GTDB taxonomy): domain Bacteria; phylum Bacteroidota; class Bacteroidia; order Flavobacteriales; family Flavobacteriaceae; genus Flavobacterium. The sequence goes on from JBIPNF010000014.1 coordinate 19,318, forward strand.
ACGTGTTTTTCAAGCTTTAGAAGTTATAAAATATGCCAAAAAAGTTGGTGCAACGGCAATTGCACATGGAAGTACAGGCGCTGGAAACGACCAAATTCGTTTTGATATGATATTCCAAACGGTTGCACCAGAAATTGAAATTATTACACCAATTAGAGATTTAAAACTCACACGTCAAGAAGAGGTTGCTTTTTTACAAGAAAACGGAGTTTCCTATTCTTGGGAAAAAGCACAATACTCAATCAATAAAGGTATTTGGGGAACGAGTGTTGGAGGAAAAGAAACGTTGACCTCAAATCTTCCGTTACCAGAAGAAGCTTTCCCATCGCAATTGAAAAATACAACTCCCGAAAAAGTAGTTTTAGAATTCAAAAACGGGGAGTTAGTAGGTTTGAATGATGAAAATAATGCACCTTCTGTAAACATTCAAAAATTAGAAGCAATTGCAAGTGCGTTTGCTATTGGAAGAGATATTCATGTGGGCGATACGATAATTGGAATTAAAGGAAGAGTTGGTTTTGAAGCCGCTGCGCCACTAATTATTATCAAAGCGCACCATTTATTAGAAAAACATGTGTTGTCAAAATGGCAACAATATTGGAAAGAACAATTGGGAAATTGGTATGGAATGTTATTCCATGAAGGTCAATTTTTAGATCCTGTGATGCGAAATGTAGAAACTTTTTTGACGGATACTCAAAAAACGGTAACAGGAAAAGTAACCGTAACGCTTCAACCGTATCATTTTTCTTTGGATGGAATTGAATCGGAACACGATTTAATGAATTCTAAATTTGGACAATACGGAGAAATGAACAACGCTTGGACTGCAGACGATGCAAAAGGATTCATAAAAATAATGGGAAATGCACAAAATATTTATACCCAAATAAACCATTTAGATTATGATTAATATTGGAATAATTGGCGGTTCTGGATATACAGCAGGCGAATTAATTCGTTTGTTAGTGCACCATTCGAAGGTTAATATTGATTTTGTTTACAGTACTACAAATGCGGGTAAACCAATAGCAAGCGTGCACCAGGATGTTTTAGGGGATACCAATCTTGTTTTTACAGACACAATAAATCCAAAAGTAGATCTTGTTTTTTTATGTTTGGGTCACGGTAAATCGAAGGCGTTTTTAAATGAAAATCAATTTGATAAAAACACCAAAATAATCGATTTAGGAAACGATTTTAGATTATTGGGAGACACAATTTTTCAAGATAAAACCTTTATTTATGGTTTGCCAGAATTAAATAAATCAGAAATTAAAACGGCTGATTGTATCGCTAATCCAGGTTGTTTTGCTACGGCAATTCAGTTGGCTTTGTTGCCTTTAGCTGCTGCAAATGCGTTACAGAATAGTATTCACATTAATGCAACTACAGGAAGTACGGGTGCTGGCGTTCAACCAAGTGCTACAACGCACAACAGTTGGAGAAACAATAATATGTCTCATTACAAAGCTTTTGAGCACCAACATTTAGGTGAAATTCATACAAGTTTATCAGAAGTTCAAAAGGATTTCGACCAAGAAGTACTTCTGATTCCGAATCGTGGCGATTTCACGAGAGGTATTTTTGCAACGCTTTACACCAAAACTGCATTATCATTAGAAAGGTTGGTAAAAATCTTTGAAGAATTTTATGAAAGTGCACCATTTGTAGTCGTTACCGCTTCGGAAATCAATTTGAAACAAGTGGTTCAAACCAATAAATGCATCTTAAGCATTGAGAAAAAAGGCGATTATGTGCTAATTACATCTGTAATAGATAACCTTTTGAAAGGGGCTTCTGGTCAAGCCATACAAAATATGAATTTGATGTTCGGATTTGATGAAACAGAAGGAATAGTATTGAAATCAAGCGGTTTTTAATTTATAAAACACACACAAAATGAATTTATTTGACGTTTACCCCCTTTATTCAATTACACCTGTAAAAGCTTTAGATTGTATTATTACAGATGAAAACGGAGTTGAATATTTAGATTTATATAGCGGTCACGGTGTAATTTCCATTGGCCACAGCCATCCTGAATATGTAAATAAACTTAAAAATCAGTTGGATAAAATTGGTTTTTATTCCAATGCCATACAAAATCCGCTTCAAGAGGAATTGGCAAAAAAATTGGGAGCACTTTCGGGATATGAAGATTACAGTTTGTTTTTGTGTAGTTCTGGAGCCGAAGCCAATGAAAACGCATTGAAATTAGCTTCTTTTCATACACAGAAATCACGAATTATCGCTTTTGAAAATTCCTTTCATGGAAGAACCTCTGCGGCAGTGGCGGCAACAGACAATAAAAAGATTGTAGCTCCAATGAATGCACAACAAGTAGTTACTTTTTTGCCTTTGAATGCTATAGAATTGGTAGAAAACGAACTCGAAAAAGGAGCTGTTTGTTGTGTGATAATTGAAGGAATTCAAGGAGTTGGTGGCTTGGATGAAGGAACTACCGAATTTTTCCAAGCTTTAGAAAAAGTTTGTGAAAAGTACAATGTAGTTCTGATTTTAGATGAAGTTCAATCGGGATATGGACGAAGCGGAAAGTTTTTTGCGCACCAATATCATGATATTAAACCAGATATTATCTCTATTGCGAAAGGAATGGGAAATGGTTTTCCAATTGGAGGAATCCTAATTTCGCCTAAAATCAAAGCCAGTTATGGATTGCTTGGAACAACTTTTGGAGGTAGTCATTTGTCTTGTGCAGCAGGAATTGCAGTTTTAGAAACTATCGAAAACGAAAAGTTACAAGAAAATGCTACGCAAATCTACAAGCACTTTTTGGAGGTTATAAAAGACGTGCCTTATGTCAAAAAAATAAAGGGTAAAGGTTTGATGTTAGGGTTGGAATTTGATTTTGACGTGAGTGAACTTCGTAAAAAAATGATCCTTGAAAAACATGTGTTTACAGGGAATTCCAACAATAAAAAACTACTTCGAATTCTCCCGCCGTTAACCATTAAAAAAGAAGCTATCAATCATTTTGTTAAAGTTTTGAAAGAAGCTTTAGAAGAATTAAAAGCATAAAACTATGAATTTCATCTCCTTAAACGACATCGATTCCTTGGAAAAATGGGTTTCCGAAGCCCTAGAAATAAAGAAAAATCCATTAAAAAATAAAAAATTAGGGAAAAATAAAACCCTAGGAATGTTGTTTTTTAATCCAAGTTTAAGGACCCGTTTGAGTACGCAAAAAGCGGCTTTGAATTTAGGAATGAATGTCATGGTTATGAACTTTACAAACGAAGGCTGGAC
>JBIPNF010000015.1:0-22533 GCA_044373885.1 Flavobacterium sp.
AATAGTACTAAAAAGAGCATTTGCTTTGTACCTATTTTTTTATGAATAAAGTACAAAACTGTAACAAAGAATAGAGTCCAGTTAGATTGTTTAGTTATAAATAGCCAAAATGCATCAAATTGTTCAGAGCCTAAACCATTAAGAAAAACGAACAATTGTTGGTCTAAAGAAAGTATTTTTTCAAGCATTATGAATTGCGTTTTATTGGGCCGTCACTTTCGGGAGTTGCTACTTTTGGCGTTTCAATTTCAGCATTTTCAATAGTTGGCGTGGTTTCTTTTAGTAAATTATCTTTTGCTTTATTAATTTCTTGTGTGATATTTCCTGTAAAATCGGTTATAGATTTTGTGTCTAAACCATTGGCATCGGCTCCTTTTTGAATTTCACTTTTGATGTCATTGGTTGCATTTTTTAATTGCGCCATTGCTTTTCCCATTGTTCTGGCGATATCAGGGATTTTATCTGAGCCAAAAAGCATTAAGACCACAAATAATATTAGAATTAATTCTCCACCACCTATTCCAAACATAATGATATTTTTTTTGCAAAGTTACAAAGTTTTTATAAAGCTGATTTTAATTGGCCTATAAATATATGTTAATCAAATTTAGATTTAACCTCTTCTTTTGGCCAAGTATTGTTTGTAACGTCAATATCTGCAGTTTCGAATTTTGGGTCGACTACAATCTTCTTAATTATTTTTTTAGTGGCAAATGTTCGGGTTACTTCTTCATCATTCATTCTCCAAATTTGAGCTGGAAAGGTTTGCTTTTCAGTAGAACCGTCTTCAAAAGTTAGTTCCACAATAATAGGCATTACCAGTCCTCCAGGTTTATTGAAAGTAACTTCATAGAAATATTTAGGAGAGTCAAATTTTGCAATTTCTTCTGGTTTGAAGTTGGTTTGTAAATAATCTTCTAATGATTTTATTTCTTTAATTTCCAATGCTTTATTCATTTCTGGCTTGAAATTTTCACTTGTATTTGAAACCATAAAAACCATCGGGCCAGTTGTTTTCAAACGGTTTCTTCTAGATGGAGTAGGAGTCTTAAAGTCTTTTGGAGCGTCATTACTAACAAAATATTGATTGACTTCTTTAATTCCAATATCGGTGTAATCTGTGGTATAAAACCAACCACGGATAAACCAATCCAAATCAGTTGCCGATGCATCTTCCATTGTTCTGAAGAAATCTTCTGGTGTTGGGTGTTTAAATTTCCAACGATTTGCATACGTTTTGAACGCATAATCAAATAATTCATGTCCCATAATAGTTTCACGTAAAATATTCAAACCCGCTGCTGGCTTTCCATAGGCATTGTTTCCAAATTGTTTTATAGTTTCTGAATTGGTCATTATTGGCTCTAAATTTTTTTGATCGCCACTCATATAAGCAACTATTGATTTTGGAGAACCTCTTTCAACTGGGTAGGTTGCTTCCCATTCTAATTTGGCTTTGTAATCCATAAAAGAATTCAAACCTTCATCCATCCAAGTCCATTGGCGCTCATCAGAATTGACAATCATTGGAAAAAAATTATGTCCTACTTCGTGAATTATTACTCCAATCATTCCGTATTTTACTCTGTCAGAATATTTTCCATCAGCTTCAGGACGACCAAAATTCCAACAAATCATTGGATATTCCATTCCTTGATCTTGTGCATTTACAGAAATTGCTTTTGGGTAAGGATAATCAAATGTTAAACTCGAATAACTTTTCAATGTGTGTGCTACGGCTCGAGTAGAATATTCCTCCCACAGCGGATTCCCTTCTTTTGGATATAATGAAATTGCCATTGTTGTTTTCCCACCCAATTTTACAGCCATTGCATCCAAAATAAATTTTCTAGAAGTTGAAATTCCAAAATCTCTAACATTTTCAGCTTTGAATTTCCACGTTTTTTTCTTGTCGGAAAAGCCTTTTTCAGTTTCAGTTGCTTCTGCTTGTGTTACGATTATTACAGGTTTATCAAATGAATTTTCTGCTTGTGCATAACGTTTTACTTGCTCTGCGGTGAAAACTTCAGCTCTATTCTGCAATACTCCAGTAGCTTCTAGAATATGATCGGCAGGAACGGTAATGTTAACTTCATAATTTCCAAAAGGTAAAGCAAACTCTCCACTTCCCCAAAATTGCATGTTTTGCCAACCCTCAACATCATTATAAACTGCCATTCTTGGATAGAATTGCGCTAAAACATATAAATTATTTCCATCTTTAAAATGTTCGTAACCAGAGCGACCACCATCTACCATATAATTATTGATGTTGTAATTCCATTTTATATTCAAGACGATTTTTTCTCCGTGAGCCAATGGTTTTAACAAATTAATTCGCATCATTGTTTCGTTCACGGTATAGGAAATAGGACTTCCTTTGGCATCTTTTACGTAATCAATCTTAAAACCACCGTCGAATTTTTCTTCTAAATATTTTCTTGAAAATCCGGCTGCACTAATAGCGGGATCGATTTTAGCATTTTCAACTAAAGGAGTTTTTGAAGTTTTAGCAGCATTATTTTGATCCAATTGCATCCATAAATACTCCAAAGATTCCTTAGCGTTATTGGTGTAAGTTATAGTTTCAGTACCGTAAATTTTTGTGTTTTTATCATCTAGTTCGATGTCCATTTTATAATCGGCTTGTTGCTGATAATATTCAGGACCTGGAGCGCCAGAAGCAGTGCGATACATATTGGGAGTTGCCAATAAATCATACATTTGACGAAATTTATTCTTGTCTTCGTGACCTAATTCTTTAGTTTTCGTACTTTCTTTTACTTCTTGAGCAAAGTTTGAAATCGAAATTGTAACAAAAAACAATAGAAATACAGATGTAATTTTTTTCATAAAAGTGTGGTAATTAGCTTTCAATTGCTAAAGTAATTATTTTATATGAGTAATAAATAGAAGTTGTTATTTTAACATTCCACTAATTGTTCCTTCCGTCAGCAACAAACTTTGTTTTTCTCCGTAAATAGAGGACTGCATAATATTTTGTTGCTCTGAATTTAATTCAAGAAGTGCTGTATTTTTAACTTCTAATGTTTTGATTTTAGAAATTTCTTTGATGTTATAATAACATATCATTACGTTTCCCTCCAATTCATTACTAAGATAATTGATGGGTTTTTGCTGACCATTTACTTTAATAGAAAAATTTTCTGAAATGTATTTTTTCATTAGAATAATATCGTCCAGAGATTCTTTTGGTTCCCCTAAAAATGTTTTTTTATTGTATTTTTTATAAAGAACGGCATTCAAATCATCCAAAAATATTCGGGAAGTAATTTGCAACATTTTCTTTTCTGGAGCATAATTAATTTGGTAAATCGAAACATAAAATTTATGAATCCCAAAGGAAGTTCCTGCAAAAAATGTGATTCCTATTAAGGTATATAAAAGTATTTTTTTCATTTATCAAAAGTAGTCAATCCATTTCTATTTTGGAATAGCATTATAATTTACTGCCAATTTTGAAATCAAAAACAGCATCATTGTTCGGTTTTTTACTTTCAAAGCAGCGGCAAATTCCTTGTCTTCTATTAAGTAACGTTGAAAATCATCAATATAGATTTCTGGAATTTTCAAGGTTTGAATATAATATTTATCTTCATATAGAATACCAACTTTATTTAACATTCGCTCTTTTCGTTCCACTATAATTTCCTTTTTCAACATTTCTGTTCTTCCAGAAAGCCAGTTTAATGGTGCGTCTAATAAACCTGAAGTTGCGGTGTATAATTTTCGTTCCGCAGGAGTATAATGTTTTTGAACATTAAAAATACTGATGCCTTCGGCTACATTTCTCTTGACAATTACCTCGTTAAGTTCATTGATTTTTGGTGTCATATAAATGGTTATCGTTTCCGATTTCAAATCGTCTTGATCAACCAACATTCGTTTCATTTCTAAAGTCATTGACGAAAAAACCAAGATATCATCGGCTTTCGCCAAAATAGAAAATTCCCCTTTATTATTGGTTACGGTTACTTTTTCATTGCCTAAATTCACCACGTCAATTCCAACGACTGAAGCAGAATCAGCGACAATTTTTCCGTGTAGGAGTTTCTCGTTGCTGGTTTGTGACCAAGTGCAGACTGTCGTAAAAAATAATAGGCCAACAAACCAGTTCTTCATATAATATTAATTACTCCCTTTTATTAATTGTAAAAGTATTTAAGTGTGTTCTAAATTAATGAAAATTGCTTGGTAAAGTTATGTTAATAAATAAAGTACTGAAATTTCAAAATAGAAAATTATAAAAATAATGTAACTTTGAACGCAATAAATACCAACATCTAAAATGAAAAACTGCATCATCGCGAGCACGTCAACTCTTTATGGAGGCGACTATTTGGACTATATTTTACCTGAATTATCGGAGCATTTCAAGAATTGTAAAACGATACTTTTTATTCCGTATGCGCAACCAAGTGGGATTTCATATGAAGAATATACCAATAAACTTGCTGCGGCTTTCGCCAATTTAAATATAACCGTTAAAGGAATTCACGAATTTGAAAGTCCAAAAGCGGCAATCGAGCAAGCAGAAGGAATTTTTACGGGAGGAGGAAATACGTTTTTATTGGTTTTCCAATTGTATAAAAATAACGTTATGGATGCCTTGGAAAATGCCATAAAAAACGGAATTCCTTATTTAGGAACCAGCGCAGGAAGTAATATTTGTGGTTTAACGATGCAAACAACTAACGATATGCCCATTATATACCCGCCAAGTTTTCAAACATTAGGGATTGTTCCTTTCAATTTGAATCCACATTATTTAGATGCCGATTTGCAATTAAAACACAACGGTGAAACCAGAGAAACCCGAATTAATGAATTTCACCAGTTCAATACAGCACCCGTTTTAGGATTGCGTGAAGGAAGTTGGCTCGAAGTTAAGGGCGATAAAATTACATTGAAAGGAAGTCTTTCGGCTCGGTTATTCAAACAAAATAAAAATCCTGAAGAATTGGAATCGGGAAGTGACTTGAGTGACTTGAAATAAAAAATCCCCAAACTTTACGTTTGAGGATTTATGGAGCGAAAGACGAGGCTCGAACTCGCGACAACCAGCTTGGAAGGCTGGAGCTCTACCAACTGAGCTACTTTCGCATTAACAACGGTGCAAATATATATAAAAAGTTAGGTTTATTGCAAGTTTTTTTCAAAAAAAAACATCTCTTTTAAATTTTTATTTTTGATTGCGTTCTATTTTCAACGTAAATAATTTATTATGATATTGTTATGGCTTTAATAAGTTTAAATCAATCCCTATAAAAATGTTTGAAATCAAAAAAATTTCGGCTTTTGAAACAATTATTGTGAGACATCCAGTGCTCCGTTATGGCAAACCGATAGAAAGTTGTCGGTTTGAAGGCGACGATTTACCAACAACATCTCATTTTGGTTTCTTTTATGATGGCCAAATTTCTGCAGTAATTTCGGTATTTGAAGCAAAAAGTAAATTATTTGTTGAAAAACAACAATATCAAATTCGAGGAATGGCTGTTTTAGAACAATATCAAAAGAAAGGTTTTGGAGAGGCACTTTTGAAATATTGTGAGAACCAAATCAGGAATAAAAGGGGTGAAATCATGTGGTTTAACGCCCGAGAAACCGCAATTGGTTTTTATGAAAAATCAAAATATCAAAAAGTTGGCGATGGTTTTAAAATTGCAGATATTGGAATTCATTATGTGTTATTCAAAAAAATGTAACGCCAATCTTAAGCCAAAACCCTTTTAAAAGAATACAAAAATTAGTAAATTGTAGGAAATTGAAAGCGTTATGAGAAATTACTTCCTTTTAATAGCCTTATTTCTTTTTATAAATTGTAAAAAAGAAACTCCAAAATTTGTTTTGGAACCAAAATCCGTTTCTGTTACTTCTGAAAAATTAAATGCCAAACCACCAATTGCAATTGATTCGATTCAATTACAATCATTTCAATCAAAATTCTTAACGGCTTTTTATAATTCCAATTCCAATAAATCCGTTTGGACAACTTCAGAAAAGCGTAAAATTATTCTTGGCTTTTTAAATAAATCAGACGAAGAAGGATTGAATCCGTTAGATTATTCTGTAAAGAAACTCAATCAATTTGAATTAAAATACAATTCACTTTCGGATAATGAATGTGCAGAATACGATGTTTTATTGACTTATAATCTTCAGAAATACATTTCGCATTTAACTAACGGACGATTAAATCCTAAGAAATTATATAAAAACTGGGATTTGAAAGAAAATAAAATAAATCTTCAGGAAACGGTTTCTGAATTGCTGAAAACCGACTCTTTATTCTATAAATTAGAACAGTTGAAACCCAATTTCATTGTTTACAAACGATTGAAAAAAGCTCTTATAATCATCAATTCCTATCCAAATGATGACTTTGTAAAAATCCAAATCAAAGGAAAAATAGTTCAAAATGACAGCAATTCCAAAATAGTTGAAATCAAAAACAGATTGATGTATTGGAAAGACCTTCTGCCAAAAGACAGCTTGTCAGAAATTTATGATTCTGAAACTGAAAATGCCGTGAAAAAATTCCAAAAAAGACACGGATTAGCCGCCGATGGCGTAATTGGAAAAGGAACCATAACATCATTAAATTTTTCTAAAAATCAACGTAAAGAACAAATTATTGCCAATTTAGAACGTTGGAAATGGTATCCAAAAAATATGGGGGATGAATTTGTAATAATAAATATTCCCGAATACCGACTCTCATTAATCAAAAACAATGATACGCTGAGGGTTCATAAAGTGATTGTTGGAAGAGCAAAACGGAAAACTCCCGTACTTTCATCAAAATTGACTCAAGCCATTTTCAATCCAACTTGGACGGTTCCTCCAACTATTTTGCGAGAAGATGTGATTCCTGCCATTTTAAAAAATAGAAGTTATTTGGCCAAAACAAACATCCGATTAATTGACAAAAATGGAAATGCTGTGAGTCCTAGAAATTGGAGTTTGTCCAATGCGCGAAGCTTTCGATACGTTCAAATTCCTGGGAAATTCAATTCGCTAGGAATGGTGAAATTGATTTTTCCAAATCGATTTTCTGTTTATTTACACGATACGAACCACCGTGATTTTTTTGAAAAAAACGAACGTTCCTTGAGTTCGGGATGCGTAAGAGTTGATAATCCGTTAGAATTAACCGAATATTTATTGGACGATAAAGTAAATTGGAATCTTGAAAAAATCACGGAAACATTGCGAAATGAAAAAACAAAATATGTTTCAATCAAAAAAGAAGTGTTTTTTCATTTGCTCTATTGGACTGCGTGGAGTGAAAAAAACACGCTCATTTTTAGAGATGATATTTACAATCTCGACGCCGATTTATATCAAAAATTAGGAAGTAGATTTTGATTTTGTTGTTGGATAATAAATATACAAACACGATTTGTCTTTGATTTTATTTATAATTTCCCTTGTAAATTCAGCTGGAAGTGCCGGACAACCTTGACTTCTTCCCAATCTATTGTGAGCTTTTATGAAAAAATTTGAAACATAATTGGCAGCGTGCATTACGATTCCTCTGTTTCTAGCATTGTCATTTATGCCTTTTTCTAAGCCGTCAAGTTTCAATGACATACCGTGTTTGCCATTGTAAATTTCTCCTGTAGCATATAATCCCAAACTGCTTTTGAATGATTCAGAGACATTAGAAAAGCTGTTTGCAAATTCTTCGCCTGTATTTCTTCCGTGTGCCACAAGTGAGTTAAATAAAATAGTTTTTGAAGCCAAATCGATAACCCAAAGGCGTTTCGTATTGGAGGACAAACTGAAATCTATTAACGTTAAAATGTCCTTTTTGATATAACCCTTTTCCTTCATTTCATAAAACCCTTTCAATGCTTTTTTGAAGCTTTCTAGTTTTGGAAATGCCAAATGGTTATTTTGTAAGCTATTGTATATCCGAACTACTTCGTCTTCAAAATTACCATCTATAGTATTCGTTTTTAAAGTAGCAATTGAAAGTGTTGAATTTTTGGTTGTTTTTATATCATTAGAAGTAAATGAAGATAAAAAGAAAATTAATACGGGCAGAACTTTGTAAATCATTGGTAATCTATGCTTTGTGTTATTATTTAACAGATTCAAATATAATACATAAAAAAGGGTATAACAATTAATTTGGTGTTTAAACGGATAAATTTAACACATCATCAAAGTAGTGAATTAATAAAAACAGCTTCAATATTAGATTCCAATTGAATCTAAATCGCGGTTATAGAGGTCAATAACAAAAAATCAGTATAAATTAATTCATATATTTTTATAATCGATAGCCAAATCACAATTAACAATTCGTTTGGAATTTTTGTACTATTAATACTATCAAATTATTTATAATTTTAGCCTCGAAAATCAAATTGAAATTGCTTTATTCACAATAAAAATATAAAATAATTGTTATTAAACGTGGTAAAAGATATTTTTGCGCCTTGAATAAAACCTTATCTATGAAAAGATTTCTGCTTTTATGTTTAATTTTTATTTGTGCAACTAATTATTCACAGAAAAAATCGCTTAAAACGGTTCCTGTAAAAGGAAATTTAATAATTGACGGTAATTTAGACGAACCAAATTGGAAAACAGCTTATGTTGCCAATGATTTTTACATGTTTGCTCCCGATAACGGAAAACATATCAGTCAAGACAAAGAAACTGAAGTTAAAATTTTATATGATAATGAAGCCATTTACATAGGAGCTACATTATACGATGACGAACCCAACAAAATTTTAAAAGAAATTACCCAACGTGACGACCAAGGAACGAGTGATAATTTCGGTGTCTTTATCAATGGATTTAATGACGGACAACAAGATTTTCGCTTTTTTTGCACCGCTTCAGGAACGCAAATGGATTGTTTGGCAACTGATGTAACTGGCGAAGATTTTTCTTGGGATGCGATTTGGACAAGTAAAACCCGAATTAATGATTGCGGTTGGGTGGTAGAAATGAAAATTCCGTATGCTGCCCTGCGTTTTTCGAACAATAAAATCCAAACTTGGGGAATTAATTTTGTTCGTGATATTAAGCGAAATAATGCCATTTATTCGTGGACCAATATTGATAATAAAGTTGGAAATGTAATTCAACAAGCTGGAATTCTAGAAGGAATTGAAGATATAAAAACACCAACGCGTTTGTTTTTTATGCCTTATTCTTCTTTTTATTTGAATGCCAATGGCGCTCAAAAAACCCTTGGAACGTTAAAAGGTGGAATGGATATTAAATACGGAATCAATGATGCGTTTACGCTCGATGCCATTTTAATTCCTGATTTTGGACAAACAAAGTACGACGATAAAATCCTAAATCTTGGCCCTTTCGAGCAACAATTTAACGAAAATAGAGCTTTTTTTACTGAAGGCACCGATTTGTTCAATAAAGGAAATTTATTGTATTCACGAAGAATTGGCGCAAGTCCATCCATTTATCCAACAAAGGCAAGTAATGAAGAAATAATTGAAAACCCATCAAGTGTGAATTTAATTAACGCACTTAAAGTTTCAGGACGCACAAAAAACGGCTTGGGAATTGGATTTTTAAATGCAGTTACAGAAATCACAACTGCTAAAATTCGTAATAACGATGACCAATCTATTCGTAGTGAGATAGTTGAGCCGCTGACAAATTATAATGTTTTGGTGCTTGATCAACGTTTTCGCAAAAATTCATCGGTTAGTTTTATCAATACAAACGTCACCCGAAATGGCAGTTTTAGAGATGCAAATGTATCCGCTTTGGTTTGGGATTTGAATACTAAGAAAAATACGTACAACCTTTCGGGCGATTTCAAATACAGTTATGTGAACGATATTACCGCCAAAAAAGGGATTTATTCTAGTTTAAACATTGGCGAAACTAGCGGACAGTATCGTTATAGTTTAGGTGCCGATATTATTACCAAAGACTTTGACAATAATGATTTAGGAATTAATTTTCAGACAAATTATTACAGTTTATATGGAAATGCCAATTATAGAATCCTAAATTCTACCAAATACTTGAATTCTTTAAATGTAAATTTAAATGCCTATTCACAATTTCAAAAAGAAACGGGCTTGGTGCAAGGGAATAATTTCAATATTAACGTGAATATCAACAACAAGAAAAATCACTATTTTGGAATTGGAATAAATGCAAATCCTTTAGAAAATCATGATTTCTATGAGCCACGAACCGAAAATAGATTTGTTCTCATCCCATCAAGATTTGGCAGTTGGTTTTATTTTTCATCCAATTATAATTACAAATTTGCCTTCGATTTCAATCCTTCCTTCACAAAATTAAATGAGTCGGGAAGAGAAAATTATGGCTTTTCGGCCGGTCCAAGATACCGATTCAACGACAAGTTTTTATTGAATTATAATTTCAACTTTAATCGACAAAATAACAACAAAGGCTTTGTTGATAGTATCGATAATGATGCCAACTCATCAACTCCAAATGCGATTATTTTTGCCAACAGAAACGTAATTACCTATTCCAATTCCATTTCTGGGAAATATGCTTTAAACAGCACAATGACTTTCAATCTCTCGGTACGTCATTATTGGTCTTACGCCGAAAATAAAAACTATTTAGCCTTGACAGATAATGGAAATTTGGCCCATTTTTCTGATTATGCTACTAATAAAAATTCCAATTTCACCTCTTGGAATGTCGATTTATCCTATTCTTGGTGGTTTGCTCCAGGCAGTCAAATTTCTGTTTTATATCGCAATAATGCGGCAAATTTTGAGCGTGAAATCAATAAAGAATTCGGAAATAACGTGACCAATTTATTAAATAACGACGCTTTAAATCATGCCTTTTCAATTAGCGTTAAGTATTTTATCGATTACAATCAAGCTAAAAAGTTATTTTAATTTCTTAAATTTGGAGCTATTTCCAGCTGTACGTTGCACTATTTTTGTTTTTAAAGAAAAAACAAAAATGATTTCCACTTCCATCTGGGCTAAAAAAAACACACACAGCAATGAACAAGAAAGTTATCCTAATGATACTCGACGGTTGGGGGAAATCTCCAGACCCAAAAGTTTCTGCCATAGACAATGCGAATATTCCTTTCATTAATTCGCTATATAAAAACTACCCAAGCGCACAATTACGAACCGATGGTTTAAACGTAGGTTTGCCAGAAGGACAAATGGGAAATTCCGAAGTAGGCCACATGAATTTGGGTGCTGGAAGAATCATTTATCAGGATTTAGCTAAAATTAACTTGGCGGTTGAACACAAAACCTTGAACAAAGAGCCCATTTTGGTTGACGCTTTTCAATATGCAAAAGACAATAATGTAAACGTGCATTTCCTTGGACTAGTTTCTGATGGTGGCGTACATTCTCATACCTCTCATTTGCGAGGATTGATTGACGCAACCCAAGATTTTGGACTTCAAAAAGTATTTGTTCACGCTTTTACAGACGGTCGCGATGTTGACCCTAAATCAGGGAAAAAATACATTCAGGATTTAGAAAAGTATATCCAAAATACTTCTGTAAAATTAGCTTCAGTTATAGGAAGGTATTATTCAATGGATCGTGACAAACGTTGGGAACGCGTAAAATTAGCGTATGATTTATTGGTAAACGGTAAAGGAACCCCTTCTAAAAATGCTGTTGAAAATATTGAAGAAAGTTATAAAAATAATATTACGGACGAATTTATCGACCCAATTATTATGGTGGACAACAATGGAATTCCATTGGCAACTATCAAAGAAAATGATGTCGTGATATTCTTCAATTTCCGAACAGACAGAGGTCGTGAATTGACAGAAGCACTATCGCAAAAAGATTTCCACGAGCAAAATATGCACAAATTGAATTTGTATTATGTAACACTTACCAATTATGACGAAAGTTACCAGAACGTAAAAGTGGTTTATAACAAAGACAATATCACGGAAACTTTGGGTGAAGTTTTGGAAAAAGCCAATAAAAAGCAAATCAGAATTGCGGAAACAGAAAAATATCCACACGTTACGTTCTTCTTTTCTGGAGGTCGTGAAGAACCTTTTATTGGCGAAAGCCGCATCTTAAAAAACTCACCAAAAGTGGCAACCTATGATCTGCAACCTGAAATGAGCGCATTTGAATTGGCGGAAGCCTTAGTTCCGGAAATTGAAAAAGGCGAAGTTGATTTTGTATGTTTGAATTTTGCTAATGGCGATATGGTGGGACATACAGGCGTAATGAGTGCTGCAATAAAAGCTTGCGAAGCGGTTGATCAATGTGTTGAAAAAGTAATTACTGCGGCTTTGGCCAATAATTATACGACGATTGTAATAGCCGATCACGGAAATTGCGAAACGATGATTAATCCTGATGGAAGTCCAAATACAGCGCACACAACAAATCCAGTGCCGATTATCTTAGTTGATAATGAGTTGAAAACCATTCATGATGGGGTTTTGAGCGATATAGCTCCAACAGTTTTGGCATTGATGGGCATTGAAAAACCTGCGGTAATGGATAGGAATTCGTTGTTGTAAGAAATAAAGATAAATTTTTTTTTTAGGCAATAGGTATTCCTAACAAATAGCTATTGCCATAAATTAACTATCGGCAATTAATCAATTCAAAATATTCTTTTTCAATTCTTTCTTGATGGTTTGGATGCGCAATTTTCACCATTTCTTTGGCGCGTTGTTTCAAGGTTTTTCCATACAAATCGGCAATGCCGTTTTCTGTAATAATATATTGAACATGAGAACGCGTTGAAACTACTCCTGCACCTTGTTTTAAATAGGGAACAATTCTGCTTTCGCCATTTTTGGTAACTGAAGGAAGTGCAATTATCGCTTTTCCACCTTCGCTTAAAGAGGCGCCACGGATAAAATCCATTTGCCCGCCAACTCCAGAATACATTTTTGCGCCAATAGAATCGGCGCAAACTTGACCCGTAACATCCACTTCAATAGCCGAATTTATAGCCACCATTTTTGGATTTTTTCGAATTCGAGCCGTGTCATTTACCGCCGATGATTCTTTCATTTCTATAAATGGATTGTCGTTTACAAAGTCATACAACCGTTTGGAACCGATTAAAAAAGTTGCTAAAACCCGACCTCTTGTAGTTCCTTTATAATTGCAATTGATTACGCCACTTTCAATTAAATCAATAACACCGTCAGAAAACATTTCGGTATGTAATCCTAAATCTTTGTGATTGATCAATTTCGCCAAAGCGGCATTTGGAATAGAGCCAATGCCCATTTGCAATGTACTTTTATCTTCAATTAATGAGGCAACATACGTTCCAATTTTATCCTCCAAAGGTGAAATAATTTCCATTTCATGACCATAAATAGGCATGTTTACATCAACCAAATAATTTATCTCTGAAATGTGAAGAATTCCGTCACCAAAAGTTCTTGGCATCTGCGGATTTACTTGTGCGATTACAATTTTTGCATTTTCAATAGCCGCCAAAGTAGCTTCTACCGAAACACCAAGCGAACAATATCCATGAATGTCTGGAGGCGAAACATGAATAAAAACAACATCTAGCGGAAGTACTTTTTTACGAAATAAATAAGGCAATTCGCTCAAAAAAACAGGTGTATAAGAACCATTTCCAGCCGCTAATGTATGGCGTACATTTTTGCCAATAAAAAATGAATTTACATGGAAACTATCTGAAAGATCTGGATTAGCGTAGTTCGCTGGCCCTTCTGTATGCAAATGACAAAGCTCTACATTTCGCAATTCTGAAGCTCTTTCTGTTAGCGCATTGGTTAAAACAGATGGAGCAGCGGCCGCCGCTTGAACATAAATCCTATCGTTTGATTTTACAATTTTTACAGAATCTTCTGCTGAAACATATTTACTCATACCTCCTAAATTTATGCAAAATTAATTTCCTAAAGTTAATTAAAACATGACAAAACTCATGTTAAAAGTCTATTTGTTAGCAATTATAAATAAAAGTTAAAATTTCATTTATAATAGTATTACTATTATATTTGCATAAAAAACCACTAATCTATGAATACTGTATTGTCAAATTTAAAAATTCAGATTAACGAAAAAATTTATGTAAAGAATCCTGAAACATCCGATTTAGGAAAAAAAATACTAGAGCAAAGTATCCTTTTGATTGATGATATTGGATTTGACAATTTTACATTTAAAAAACTGGGAGAAAAAATCGGCTCTAATGAAAGTTCAATCTACCGTTATTTTGAGAACAAACATAAATTATTGGTTTACTTGTCTTCTTGGTATTGGAGTTGGATGGAATATAAGTTGGTTTTTGCAACTGCAAATATTTTAGACCCAAAGGAAAAGCTTAAAATTGCAATTACAATTGTTACAGAAAAAGTTACTGATGATGAAAATACAGCTCATATTAACGAATCTGTTTTAAATAAAATCATCATTGCTGAATTTACTAAAACGTTGCATACTAAAGAAGTAGATCAAGAAAACAAAGAAGGTTTTTTCTTGATATATAAAAGAGTAATTGCAAGAATTGTAGCTATTGTAAATGAAGTAAATCCGAATTACCCTTATTCAAAATCATTAATTTCGTCTGTTGTAGAAGGAAGTTTGCATCAATATTTTTTGAAAGAGCATTTGAAAACAATTACGGATTGCAATGAAATAGTATCACCGACAGAATTTTACCTGAATCTTGTAGAAAACACATTAAAATAAAAAACAAAAATTATGACTCCGTTAAAAAGATTTTACAATTTGCTTGAGTTAGATAAAAAAGATGTTTCGCAATTGTTCTTTTATTCCCTGTTTGCGGGTTTAATAAGTTTGTCATTGCCATTGGGAATTCAAGCAATAATCAATTTTATTCAATCGGGAAGAGTTAGTACCTCTTGGATTGTATTAATTGTATTAGTCGTTTTCGGTGTGGCATTAGTTGGAATTTTATCCTTAATGCAACTTCGAATATCTGAAAATTTGCAGCAAAAAATCTTTGTACGTTCTTCATTTGAATTTGCCGCTCGTTTGCCAAAAATCAAACAAGAGCAATTGTATAATAGTTACCCACCAGAATTAGCTTCTCGTTTTTTTGACACGATTACTATTCAAAAAGGAACTTCAAAATTATTACTCGATTTTTCGGCAGCCTTGCTTCAAATAACTTTTGGAATTATACTATTGTCATTATACCATCCCTTTTTTATAATTTTTGGTATCATATTATTTTTTATTTTATATTTTGTTTTCAGATTTTCATATACTTCAGGACTTGAAACCAGTATGAAAGAATCTAAATTCAAATATAAAGTTGCCAATTGGTTGCACGAAATGGCACGAAATAATTATAGTTTTAAAAACGAGATTAACTATGATTTTGCCCTTCAAAAAAACAATATATTGGTAACCGATTATTTGAATTATAGAGAAAAACATTTTAATGTAATTAAAAGGCAATTTACTCAATTGATCGTTTTTAAAGTTATTATAACTGCCAGTTTATTATTAATTGGAGGTTTTTTAGTGCTTTCGCAAAAGATGAATATCGGTCAATTTGTCGCTTCAGAAATCATTATTTTGTTGGTAATTAATTCCGTTGAAAAAATAATTGTAGGATTAGAAACTTTTTATGATGTATTAACTTCTATCGAAAAAATTGGAGAAGTAACGGATTTAGAATTAGAAGAAGATACAAACAAAGATATTGATGTTTGTTATACAAGTATAAATTTAGAAGCTGAGAATATCGGATTTAAATTTCCTGATTCCAATAAAAAAGTAATAAATGACATTTCACTAAAAATTAATCAAGGTGAAAAAATCATTATTGAGGGTGAAAATGGTTCTGGAAAATCAACTTTAATAAAAATATTATGTGGTTTATTGGAGCCAAAATCGGGTAATTTGTTCATTAATGACGATACCTTTAGAAAATTAAATCTGATGCAATATCGTTCACAAATTTCAAGTATTTTGTACGGTACAACTACTTTTGAGGGAACGCTGTTGGAGAATATCACTTTTAATAACCCAAGTGTTAGCATTGAAGATGTTAAATGGGCTATTGAAAGTGTTCAACTTACCTCTTTTATAAAATCATTGCCAAACGGTTTAGATACCCCTATTTTTCCTGAAGGCAAACAATTATCTTCCTCCAATGCACAGAAAATCCTCTTGGCTAGAAGCATAATTCGTAAACCAAAAATATTGTTTTATGAAGACCCAACAAGTACTATGGATGAGGCTGAAGCAAATGAAATCATTGATTTTATTACTTCAAAAGAGAATAGATGGACTATTATTATTTCGTCTAAAAATCCTTATTGGAAAACGAAATGCAATCGAAAAATTACTATGCAAAAAGGAATAATTCAACTTGATTTAAATACTTAATCACAATGCTAAATATATCCGATAACAAATCGAAATTACAGAATTTAGATAAATATACGACGGTTAAAAATTTGATTAATCGACCGCATTATAGAATATTGAACAAGATTATTGTTAGTATTTCTATTTTGGTTCTATTTGCACTTTTTCTTCCTTGGACACAGAATATTTCAGGAACAGGATTTGTAACAACATTAAAACCGGGACAAAGACCGCAGTCAATTCAGAGTGTTATCTCGGGGCGATTAGAAAAATGGTATGTTCAAGAAGGTGATTTTGTAAATAAGGGAGACACAATTTTATTTATATCTGAGGTTAAAGAAGATTACATGGATCCAAATTTAGTCGAAAACACAAAGAAACAAGTGGATGCCAAAAAACAATCTTACGAGTCCTATGGTGCTAAAGTTGGTTCGCTTTCTATACAAATACAGGCTATTACAAACGAAAAAAAATTAAAACAAGAACAAGCGAGAAATAAAATCAAACAATCTCTTTTGAAAATAAAAAGTGATAGTATGGATTTGGTAGCTATAAAAACGCAATTAAAAATAGCAAATACACAATTCAATCGATCGATTCAACTCAATAAAGAAGGTTTAAAACCTCTTACCGATGTTGAAGAAAAAAGGTTAAAACTACAAGAAGTCGAAGCCAAAATAATTACTCAGGAAAATAAATTGTTATCAAGTAAAAACGAATTTATTAACGCAAAAGTAGAGACAAATCGGATTGACGCAGAATATTCCGAAAAAGAATCTAAGGCACAAAGCGACCAATTCACTGCGATGAGCAATCAATATGAAACCGAAGGACAAGTAAATAAATTAGAAAATCAATATGCAAATTATAGTATTCGAAACGGAATGTATTATATTAAAGCGTCCCAAAGTGGCTATATAAATAGAGCTTTGCAATCGGGAATTGGTGAAACAATTAAAGAAGGGACTCCAATTGTTACGATTATGCCATTGGATTATGATATTGCTGTTGAAACGTATGTAAACCCAATAGATTTGCCTTTGATTTCTAAAGGCGAAAAAGTTCGAGTTTGGTTTGACGGCTGGCCAACTATTGTTTTTTCGGGCTGGCCTGATATTTCTTATGGAACTTTTGGTGGTAAAATTGTAGCCATAGAAAATTTTATTAGTGAAAACGGAAAATATAGGATTCTAATTGCACCTGATAGTGCTGATAATAAGTGGCCAAAACAGTTAAGTATTGGCGCTGGTGCAAAAACAATCGCACTTTTACACAATGTGCCTGTTTGGTTTGAGCTTTGGAGAACACTAAATGGATTTCCACCTAATTATTATAAACCAACAACTTCAATAGTTAAAGAAAAAAAATAATGAAAAAACTACTTTTTCTATTCTTACTTTTTGGGTTATTTGCAAATGGGCAAAACACAGTATCTAAAGAGCTTACTTATAATGAGTTTATTGGTTATGTAAAAAAGTTCCATCCATTGGTGAAAAATGCCAATTTAGAAATCAATAAAGCACAAGCAAATCTGATGATTGCAAGAGGTGGATTTGACCCTAAGATTGAAGTCGATTTTACTAAAAAGCAGTTTAAAAATAATGATTATTATTCTATTTTAAATAGCAGTTTCAAAATTCCAACTTGGTATGGAATTGAGATAAAAGCAGGATTTGATAATAGTGATGGGATTTATCTGAACCCAGAAAATACGATTCCAAATCAAGGATTAACCTCTTTGGGGATCACAGTTCCACTTGGTCAGGGATTGCTCATAAATCAGAGAATGGCAGACGTTAGGAAAGCAAAAATCCAAATGCAATTGAGCCAATCTGAAAGAAAAATTCAGGCGATTGGGATACTTTACGATGCGTCAATTGCCTATTTTAATTGGAAAAAAACGTATAATGAATTTCAATTGTATGAAGAATATACAACTAACGCTCAAGTCCGATTTAAAGGTATTCAGACGTTAATCCAACTAGGCGATAAGTCTGCAATTGACAGTATTGAAGCCGGAATTATTGTAAAAAACAGATTACTAAGTGCCGAAGACTCCAAGCTAAAATTGACTAAGGCAAAATTAGAATTATCCAATTTTTTGTGGTTGGAAAATAACATTCCATTAGAGCTATCAGAAGAAATCATTCCTGAAATTCAGTTAGAATTGTCCATACAAGAAACGTTAAAAACCAATGAGTTATTGAGTAACCAATTTTCAATAAATACACATCCAAAAATAAATGCACTTCAAAATAAAATTGACATCTTAAATGTAGAAAGAAAATTAAAATCCAATATGCTGTTGCCTAAAATAGACATTGGTTATTCGTATTTATCTGAACCAAGTTATTTTGACAACTATCAGTTTAAGGATTACAAAATTGGTTTGGATTTTTATTTTCCTTTATTTCTAAGAAAAGAACGAGGAAATTTGAAACTGGCAAAATACAAAGTTCAGGAAACTACATTTTTATTGGATTTTGAAAGAGTGCAATTACAAAACAAAATTAACGCTCAGAAAATTGAAATTAAATCCTTTTTAAAGCAAATTGAAATTGCAAAATCCTTGGCAGAAGACAATAACACAATGCTGAAATCAGAAGAACGCCTGTTTCTATTTGGTGAAAGTTCCCTGTTTTTAATCAATACTCGAGAGAATAATTTGGTGTCTGCAAAGCTTTCACAAATTGCATTAGAAAACAGATTCTTTGTATCAAATTCAGAACTTTTTAAAATTATTGCCAATCCTGATTAAATAATTATAAAATTGTATTTTTGCAATCTGAAAAAGGCATTATGATTATTGTAAAAACAAGAGAAGAAATTGAATTGATGCGTGAAAGCGCCCTTATAGTTTCAAAAACGTTAGGAATGATTGCTCGAGAAATCAAACCTGGAGTTACTACTTTATATTTGGATAAATTAGCGGAAGAATTTATTCGTGACCACGGGGCAGTACCAAGTTTTCTTGGACTGTATGGTTTTCCAAATTCGCTTTGCATGAGTCCAAATGCACAGGTTGTTCACGGAATTCCTAATAATATTCCCCTTGAAAGTGGTGATGTGATTTCAGTAGATTGTGGTGCATTCAAAAACGGATACCACGGGGACCACGCCTATTCATTCGAAATTGGAGAAGTTGCTCCTGAAACCAAAAAATTATTACAAGTTACAAAGGAGTCTTTATATATAGGTATCCGCGAATTCAAACTAGGAAATCGCGTGGAAGATGTTGGAAATGCCATCCAAAAATATACAGAATCACACGGGTATGGTGTAGTTCGCGAATTAGTGGGTCATGGTTTGGGACAAAAAATGCACGAAGACCCAGAAATGCCTAACTACGGAAAAAAAGGTCGTGGCAAAATTTTTGTAGAAGGAATGGTTGTAGCCATTGAACCAATGATTAATATGGGAACCAAAAACATAAAACAACTAAAAGACGGTTGGACAATTCTAACTGCCGATGGAAAACCAAGCGCACATTTTGAACACGATGTAGCTATTGTTGACGGAAAACCAGAGTTGCTTTCTACTTTTACTTATGTTTATGAAGCATTGGGAATTGTGAGTAATGAAGAAGATGAATTTAGAAAAGTGCCATTTGTGATATAACTATTTTGTGAATCTTCGTGCAACCTTTGTGTAACTTAGTGAAATCTTTAATGAAAAAACTCTTCAAATTAATCCTCAATACCATTCCGCGTCCAATCCTAATCCGATTGAGTTATATCGCACGCCCTATTTTAGCTTTTATCTTAAAAGGGACCACTTTTACCGATCCAATCGACGGCAAAAGTTTCAAGATGTTTCTCCCTTACGGATACGGAAACCAACGTAACAATGTGCTTTCGCCAAGTACACTTTCCTTAGAAAGACACAGATTACTTTGGTTGTACCTAAATAATGAAACCGATTTTTTTCAATCTGAACTTGATTCAGATTCTTCTGTTAAACAACCTAAAAGTATCAAATTAAGAGATGCTGAAACGAGTTCAGTATTAAAAGTACTTCATTTTGCACCTGAGCAGGCATTCTATAAACTTTTTAGAAATCAAAAAAATATCGATTACACCACAACCGATTTGTTTTCGCCACTTGCCGATGTCAAAGCAGACATTTGTAATTTGCCGTTTGCCGACAATTCCTATGATGTTATTTTATGCAACCACGTTTTGGAACACATTCCAGACGACACAAAAGCAATGCAAGAGCTGTATCGCGTTTTAAAACCTGGTGGAATGGGGATTTTCCAAATACCACAAGATTTGAATCGGGAAACCACTTTTTCAGATGATTCTATCACCAACCAAAAAGAGCGCACAGCCATTTTTGGGCAATACGACCACGTTAGAATTTATGGAAGAGATTACTTTGATAAATTACGAAGCATTGGTTTCAATGTTGTAGAAGAAGAGTATACTAAAAAAATTGCCCCTGAATTAGTTGAGAAATATTGTTTGGCAAAGGGTGAAATAATTCCTGTTTGCTATAAATAATACCAATTCATATACTTTAAGTTGTACTTTTTAGTATATTTACAAAAGTGAAAATGTACAATTATGACTAAGTCTTTTATATTAAAAATCTTCCTCATTTTTATTTCTGTAACCGCTTTCGCACAAGTGGAAAAAGAAATTGATCCTCCTTTTAATATAAAAACGGTATCCTTTGTTCAAAATGGGCAAAATGTAATTCCATTATTCGGTTTAAACGATTCCTTCCAATTCCAATTCGATGATTTATTTGGGAATGAAGCCAATTACTATTACGAAATCATTCATTGCAACTACGATTGGAAGCCTTCCGATTTAACAAGAAATGAGTATTTACGTGGATTTGACGGATTGAGAATTCAAGATTATGCTAATTCGTTAAACACGTTACAACTTTTTTCACACTACAATTTGACCCTTCCAAACAAAAACACCCAGTTTTTAGTCAGTGGAAACTATATAATTAAAATATTAAATGAAGAAAGAGAAATTGTATTTTCCAGAAAATTCTTACTCTATGAAAATTTGGTCTCTGTTCCAATGCAAGTAAAAAGAGCACGAACGTTAAACGCTATTAATTTCAAACAAAATATCGATTTTTCCATAAAATCACCTTCGCTTTTATTTCAAAGTCCACTTCAAAACGTAAAAGTACTTTTGCTTCAAAATGGAAAATTCAACGAAGCAATCACGAATATTAAACCGATGTACACCATTGGCAACGATCTAATTTATAAATACGATACCGAAACACAATTTTGGGCAGGAAACGAATTTCTCTATTTTGAAAATAAAGATGTTCGTGCGGCCAACAATTTTATCGCCAAAATAGACTCCAATAATGGCGTTTATAATGCTCATTTATACACCAATAATGCTCGTGCTAACGGCACTTATACCTACAATCCAGATACTAACGGAAACTTTGTTGTCAAAAATATTGGGGTCATCAATAACGAGATTGAAGCCGATTATGCTTGGGTCTTTTTTACACTTTCAGCTCCCGCTTATTACGAAAAAAAAGGCATTTATGTAAATGGAATGTTCAATAATTACACACTTACAGAAGAAAATAAAATGGAGTACAATACAGAAAAAGGCGTTTACGAAAAAGCATTGATGATCAAACAAGGTTTCACCAATTATCAATATGTTGTGGCGGATTCAAAAGGAATCATCGATAATGAAAACGCCATTGACGGTAACTTTTACCAAACCGAAAACAACTACTTCGCCATAATTTATTACCGCGAAAACAACCAACGCTACGACCGAATCATCGGAAAAGGAGTAGCCAATTCTCAAGACATTACAAACTGATTATTTTTGTGAAAATGTATTGTAAAAACAACATTTTTTTGTAGTTTTACATGAAATCTGCGTTTTAAATATGGTATCACAAATTACAAGAGGCATTAAAATTTCCGTTTCTACTAGTTTTGAAGGCACTTACTTCAAAAACTACAAGATTCAATTTGCCTTTAGCTACCAAATTACAATCGAAAACCACAGCAAAGATTCCGTGCAATTAATGAGTCGCCACTGGGAAATATTCGATTCCCTACAAGAAACAGAAATCGTTGATGGCGAAGGAATTATAGGTAAAAAACCAGTTTTAAAACCAGGAGAATCTCACACCTACAGTTCTGGTTGTCTGCTAACATCACCATTTGGCGCGA
>JBIPNF010000131.1:0-7021 GCA_044373885.1 Flavobacterium sp.
GGTCACCATCAGGAGGAACAGGAGCTACAGCAAGTAATTTGTCAGCAGGAGTTTATGTATGTACAATTACAGATGACAATGGTGCAGTAATTACGAAAACAGTTACTATAACTCAGGGAGCAGTTATTCCGCTTCCAATTGCAAATGCAGGTCCTGCAACTGACAGTATTTGTTCTGGATCAACGTTCACTGCTGCTGGTACTGCTAGCAACGGAACGGTGTTATGGACAACAAGTGGTTCAGGTACATTTAATAATGCTTCATTAGTAAATGCAGTTTATACCCCAAGTGCTGCCGATAGCGCAACAGGAAGTGTAGTATTGACTATGACAGTAACTGCTCCTGGTGCTTGTAATATACCAACAGCTTTAGATTCTTTAGCATTGACAATTTTTCCAACTTCAAATGCGGGAATTATCGCTGGAGCTGCAACAGTTTGTCAAGGAACAAATAGTACAACATTAACTTTATCTGAATATACGGGAACAATTCAATGGCAAGTTTCAACTGATAATATTGTATTTAATAATATTGCATTAGCTATTTCTCCAGTATTTACAGCGACAAACTTACTAGCTACAACCTATTATAGAGCTGTTGTTACTAGTGGGGTTTGTAGTTCTGCTACAACTGCCTCAGCGACAATAGCAGTTAGTACTACATCAGTAGCAGGAACAATTTCAGGTGCAACTCCTGTTTGTTATGGCACTAACAGCACTTCATTAACATTGTCAGGGAACGTAGGAAATATCCAATGGCAGTCGTCTATTGATAATAGTACATTTACAGCTATTTCAGGTGCAACAAGTAATGTTTATACAGCTTTAAATTTAACGGTAACAACTTATTATAGAGCGGTTAGTACAAGCGGAGTATGTTCGTCAGCAACATCAGCAACAACGGTAATTGTTAATCCGTTACCAATTTCAAATGCAGGACCAATATCGGCTACAATTTGTGCAGGAACAACATACACTACTTCCGGAATTGCTACTAATGGAATTGCGTTATGGTCAACTAGCGGAACGGGAACTTTTGCAAATGCATCAAATGCAGTTACAATTTATACACCTAGTGGCGCCGATCAAACCAACGGTTCTGTAGTATTAACTATGACAGTAACAGGAAACGGAAATGGTTGTACATCAAACACAACTACCGATGCAATCGTGTTGGCTATCAATTCGCCTTCAGCACCAGTTGCCGTTGCTAATCAAAACTACTGTTATTTAATTAATCCAACAGTAGCGAATTTGACAACAACTTCTGGAACAAATGTTAAATGGTATTCTGTAGCAACGGGAGGAACGGCTTTAAATACAACTTTACCTCTTGTAACAGCAACTGTTTATTATGCTACTCAAACTGTTTCAGGTTGTGAAAGTATTACAAGAACAGCTGTTTTGGTTACTTTGACATGTTCAGTAAATGCAGTTGTTGATACCTTTAATTCAATTAATGGATATACTGGAGGAACAACGGCATCGGTATTAAATAATGATTTAATGAATGAAACTCCATTAGTTTCATCTAATGTTATAGTATCTGGAATTTCGGTTCCTACTGGATTTACATTTAATGCAAATGGAACAATTACTGTTCCATCAAATACTCCAGCGGGCAACTACCTAGTTACTTATAGTATTTGCGAAGTATTAAATCCTTTGAATTGCAGTCAAGCGATTGCAACTGTTGTTGTAGCTCCTGCCATAATAGATGCAGTAGTTGATAATTATGGCCCTATGAACGGATTCCAAGGGAGTACAACTACAACAGTTTTAGAAAATGACTTATTAAATGGAGTTTTGGTTTCTCAAAGTGAAATAACATTAACAGTTGTTACGCTACCTGCAGGATTAGTAATGAATCCTAATGGAACTATTACGGTTCTTCCTGGAACAGCTCCTGGAATTTATGTGGTAAATTATTTAATTTCAGAAAATTTAAATCCTACTAATTTTGACCAAGTAACAGCAGTTGTAACTGTTGTTGATTGTTTGTCGTTCCCATTAAACGATTGTGATGGAGATGGCGTAACTAATGCTCAAGAACTATTAGACGGAACAAATCCTAGCGATTCTTGTTCAATGAACTTTGCAAATCAAACTGTTGCAACAACGGCAATTTGGAATAACTTAGATTGTGATGGAGATGGAGTTATAAATAGTCGCGAAGTACTTGACGGAACGAATCCAACAGACTTATGTTCATTTGTTTTAGCAAATCAAACATTGAGTACTAATGCAAATTGGAATAATTCTGATTGTGATGGTGACGGCGTAAGAAACGGTCAAGAAATACTTGATGGAACAAACCCATCACTGCTATGTTCATTTAATCCAATTCACATTTCAACTGTAACAAACACTGCTTGGAACAATTCAGATTGTGATGGCGATGGAGTAACCAACGGACAAGAAATGTTAGACGGTACCAATCCAGTAGATTTATGTTCAATGAATCCTACTCACATTACAGCAACAACAAGTACGGTTTGGAATAATTCAGATTGTGATGGCGATGGAGTTACAAACGGACAAGAACTACTTGACGGAACGAATCCAATAGATTCTTGCTCATTAAATTTAGTACATCAAACAGTTGCTACAAGCACAGCTTGGAACAATGCAGATTGTGATGGAGATGGAGTTACAAATGGTCGAGAAGTTATAGACGGAACGAACCCACTTGATTTATGCTCATTGAATCCAGCGCATCAAACGGTAGCTACAAGTACCGTATGGAACAACTCAGATTGTGATGGTGATGGCGTTTCAAATAATCAAGAAATAGTTGACCGTACCGATTTATTAGACTCATGCTCATTGACAGTAGCACACCAAACTCTTACTCCAAATGCAGCTTGGTTTACAAGTGATTGTGATGGAGACGGAGTGACAAATGGTCAAGAAATTACAGACGGAACAGATGTAAATGTAGCGTGTGATTCAAATCCAATACATGTTACTTTACCACTTTCTCAATCTTTCTTAGACGGAGATTGTGATAACGATGGATTGTCAAACGAAGAAGAAATTGGTACAAACCCAGCTAATCCAAACGATTTTGATAATAACAATATTCCGGATTATTTAGAATTAAACAATCATGCAACAAGCGAAGATGATTTAGAAATCTATAATGTTGTAACACCTAACGGTAATGGAGATAACGATGTGTTTGTAATTCGTAACATTCAATTGTATCCTAACAACACGGTAACGATATTCAATCGTTGGGGAGTAATTGTCTATGATGTAGATTCATACGGACAAGACAACAAGTTCTTTAAAGGTGTTTCTGAAGGAAGATCAACTATGCGAAAATTAGAGGAATTGCCAATTGGTACTTATTTCTACACTATTCGTTATGTTAATTCTCAAGGAGCACAAAAAGAAAGATCAGGTTATTTATATTTAAATAAATAGGATTTATGAAGTTACAAGAATCATTAGAAACCAACATTAAAATGACAAAAAAAGTATTTCTAGCAATGTTACTCTTTGTAAGTATAACATTCTATGGTCAGCAAGAGCCTCAATATACGCAGTACATGTACAATACAAGTATAATAAATCCGGCTTATTCGGGTTCCAAAGGCAACATGAACCTTTTTGGGTTGTATCGTGCACAATGGGTTGGATTAGATGGAGCGCCTACTACCGCGAACTTTGCAATGCACAAACCTATTGAAGGAACAAGTCTTGGATATGGAATTGCAGTATTGAACGACAGAATAGGACCAAGTGATGAAACGCAATTTTCTGCAGATTTATCCTACACTATCTTTTTTAATAAAGATAACAGACTGGCTTTCGGTGTAAAAGTTGCGGGTAATCTATTGAATATTGATTATACAAAACTAAATCAATACACGCCAGGAGAGGGTGTTTTGCAAAATAATGTAACCAATCGTTTTTCTCCAAATATTGGGACGGGAATTTATTACTATAACCAAACAAGTTATTTAGGACTTTCCATTCCAATGTTGTTAGATACAAAACGGTATGACGACATTGCAAATTCATCTGTAAATCAAAGATACCATTTGTATTTGATGGGAGGGAAGGTATATGATTTAGATTATAATCTAAAATTCAAACCGGCATTTGTTGCAAAAGCTGTATCAGGTGCGCCACTACAAGTTGATGTATCAGGGAATTTCATGTTCAATGAAAAATTTACTGTTGGACTTGGCTACAGATGGAGTGCCTCAATAAGTGCAATGGCTGGTTTCCAAATTAACAAAACGTTATTTCTTGGATATGGTTACGACAGAGAAACTTCTAAATTATCAAATTATAACTCTGGTTCTCATGAGCTCTTTTTGTTATTTGATTTATTTGGTAAAACTCAAAAAGTAGATTCTCCAAGATTCTTTTAAAACATACAAATATGAAAAAATTAGTAGTTATAGCAATATTGTTTCCTTTTTTTGTTTTTTCCCAAAAGGCAGCACTTTCAAAAGCAGATAAAAAATACAATAATTTTGAATATATTGAGGCAATCAAAATATACGAAACTATAGTTAAAAAAGGAAAAGGTACGCCTGAAATATTCGAAAAATTAGCAAATGTATGTTATGATAATGCGTCGTATGTTCAGGCCAATAAATGGTTTGCTAAATTGTATGAAGCGAATCCAAATATGAAAAGTGAAACCCAGTACCGATATGCAAACACTTTGAGAGCAACTGGAAATTTAGAAGAATCTGACAAGCAATTAAAACTGTTTGAAGCAGCAAATCCAAACCAAATTAGAACCAAACTTTTAATGTCTCAGAAATCATTGGAGCCAAGTTTTAAATTCTCCAACATTAAAGCGCTTTCAATTAATTCTGATGCCTCAGATTATGGAGCTGTTTTAAAAGGAGATACTTTGGTTTTTTCAAGTGCCAGAGGACAAATTTTATCAGATAAACCATCTTTGAGAACAGGGCAATCGCACACCAACTTATACAAAACATATAAAGGAAAAGACGGCGAATTTTCTAGCCCAAAACTATTTTCTTATACGAGTTATTCAATTTATAATGATGCAACACCAACATTTTCTAGTGATGGTAAAACAATGTATTACACACAAAATATTTTGATTAAGAGGTCTAAAAATAAATTGGTAAATGATGGTTTTAAATTGCAAAAATCAACATTCAATAAAGGAAATTGGCAAAAACAAAGTGTCATGACTTTTTCACAACAAGATTCTGTCAAAATTGCACATCCCGCAATTAGCCCTGATGGTAAATTTCTATATTTTGCATCAGACATGCCTGGAACTTTTGGTGATTCTGATTTGTTCAAAATTGCAGTTAATGAAGACGGTAGTTTTGGTGCAATAGAACATTTAAGCAATAAAATTAATACCGAAGGAAGAGAAACTTTTCCTTTCATTACTGAGAAAAATACATTAATATTTGCTTCAAATGGTCATCCAGGAGTTGGAGGGTTGGATTTATTCTCAATAGATTTATCTGATCCAACTGCAGAAGTGATTTCTCTAGGAACTGCAGTTAATTCTGCTTTTGATGATTTTGGTATGGCAATGGATATAACCCTTACAAAAGGATATTATACTAGTAACCGACCAGGCGCAGCAGGAGATGATGATATTTATTCATTTGATGTAGTTGAAGTTCAAAAACCAAAAATTGAAGAGGTTGCTAAAATCGCAATAAAGGGTACAATTAAAGACGATGTTTCAAATGAATTATTGTCCAATGTAAACCTAGCACTATTGGATAATGAGAATAAAGAAATAGCCAAAACCAAAACGGATGAAAATGGGAACTATTCTTTTAAAGATGTTATGCCAAATTCAGATTATACTATAAAAGTGAATAAATTTGACAAGGCAGTTCGTATAATTCCTGTCATTGTCACTGATAAAGATATTGATACGCCTCCAATAGTTGTAAATAAAAACAGCGTTATTCCAAAAGTTGATATCACAAAAGTTTCAACAAAATTAGGATTGGATGTAGCTACAGCATTAAAGATAGACCAAATTTATTTCGATTTTAATAAATATGATATTCGTCCAGATGCAAAATTAGATTTAGACATGTTGGTTGCATTTATGAAATTAAATCCAACGGTAAATATTGAAATTGGTTCTCACACAGATAGTGTAGATACTAATGAATACAATTTGTTTTTATCACAAAAAAGAGCTCAATCTACTTTAAATTATATTGTTGGCGAAGGTATAGATGCTTCAAGATTAATCGCCGTGGGTTATGGAGAAACTAGATTAGTGAATAAATGTAAAGATGGTGTTCAATGTTCAAAAGAGCAGCATCAACAAAATAGAAGAAGTACTTTTGTAATTAAATAGTACACTAACTAATTATAAATTTGTTTTTAGTATAAATGAATCGGGACAGTATTTTTTCTGTCCCGATTTTTGCATTAATAAAATAAGGGTTATAAATGAAAAAATTCCTTAATTTCTTAATGCGTTTTTATGGATGATATTGATTAAACCTCAAATCAAATGTTAGATTTTTTTAGAATTTTTTTATTGTAGCAATATCATAAAAAAAGGTCTGACTTTTTTTATCGATTTGACTTGAAAGTTACAGAAAAAATAAATTAATAAAATAATTCCATTTTAGTTCACTTATCCCAATCTCGATATTCGTTTTATAAAATTGAAGTGATTTGAATTTATTTTAAATTAAAAGAGTTGGCGAAATTTGTGTTGCAAAATGCAAATCGTCAGTAAAAAAGTGTACTGATTTAGAAAAAAACTAAGAGGGTATTTTTCACAAAATCATTAAATTTGATTTATTAACTAAATACTCTTTTAGAAAAGTCCACTTTAGTTTGATTACATTCATTGAACCAAAAACTTCTTAAGAAATCTAAAAGTTTTTTACGACATTTTACCTATAATATTCGCTAGAAATTCTAAGATTTGTTTTAAAATAAATCCATTCAATTCACGGTATTGGACAAGTCTGTTTTTTTTAGATTTGTTCCATT
This sequence comes from Flavobacterium sp., assembly GCA_044373885.1. GTDB lineage: Bacteria > Bacteroidota > Bacteroidia > Flavobacteriales > Flavobacteriaceae > Flavobacterium. The sequence continues at coordinate 6,987 of JBIPNF010000131.1, forward strand.
TTTTTTGCCTCGTGAACAGTTAAAACTAAATGTTT